>JACCXN010000019.1 GCA_013696965.1 Bacteroidota bacterium
TAGCTGATGTTTTAATTAGCTGATGATCTTCTGTATTCTTTTCCCCATCCTTTAATCCGCTAATTTTCTCATCGGCTAATTGAACAATTTCCATCCAGTAAAAATCCCCAGCAACTATATCTTTAGGTTTGTACAGAATAAAACTCTCCTGAAGGTGTTCCTTTATCAGTCGGGCAGGCGGTAAAATGGCTGTCTGAATCCTTTTGGCATAGTTGATAGAATCCAATATCTCCTTTTGTTTTTCTTCGATTACCTGTTTTTGCTGTTCCACTGCAGTTTTCTGCGTTTCTACTTCCTGCTTCTGTTTTAAAATAATCACATTGGATCTTCGCTTGTTCCTGTAGGCTTTCAATGCAAATGCTAGAAATACCAGTATCAGCATTCCTCCTCCGGCTAAAGAGTAGGTGGCTATTCGTTGTTTCTCAAGCTCTGCTGCTGAGAGTTGTTGCTGCTTTTCAAACTCTGCCTGGGCTATTGCTTCTTTTTTATCAAACTCATATTGCATTTGCTGCTGCATGGTTTTTTGGGTATTTTCCTCATTGAACAGGCTATCGCGGTATACTATGTATTGCTTGTAGTTTTCTAAAGCGGATTGATGGTTTCCAAGGGCGCTGTCGGCTTCAGCCACGGCTTGATAATTAAGCGTAACAATATCCAATGCCCCTATCTCATTAGAAAGCTGTAACGACTTAAGGATATATTTTTTCCCTTCCTCAGCCTTACCTGTTTTTGTGTAAACAATTCCGATGTTATTTAAAGAATAGGCACTACCTCTTTTATCCCCTTCCTTTATTTTTAATGATGCCAGGAAATTTTTAAGCGCCTCGGGGTAATTGCCCTGTTCAGAATAAATAAGTCCTATGTTATTTAAGGAATAGGCAATACCTCTTTTATCCCCCAATTCCTCCCTTATTTTTAATGAGGCCAGGTTATTTTTAAGCGCCTCGGAGTAATTGCCCTGTTCAGAATAAATATTTCCGATGTTATTTAAAGAACCGGCAATACCTTTTTTATCCCCCAATTCTTCGTTTATTTTTAATGAGACCAGGTTATTTTTAAGCGCCTCGGTGTAATTGCCCTGTTCAGAATAAATATTTCCGATGTTATTTAAAGAATTGGCAATACCTCTTTTATCCCCCAATTCATCCTTTATTTTTAATGAGGCCAGGTAATTTTTAAGTGCCTCGGGGTAATTGCCCTGATCGGAATAAATATTTCCGATGCTATTTAAAGAATTGGCAATACCATTTTTATCCCCCAATTCTTCCTTTATTTTTAATGAGGACAGGTTTTTTTTAAGCGCCTCGGAGTAATTGCCCTGTTCAGAATAAATTTTTCCCATGCTATGTAAAGAACCAGCAATACCATTTTTATCCCCCAATTCTTCGTTTATTTTTAATGAGGCAAGGTGATTTTTAAGCGCCTCGGGGTAATTGTCCTGATAAAAATAAATATTTCCGATGTTATTTAAAGAAACGGCAATACCTTTTTGCAACCCCCTTTGGGTTTCCCCCTTTGCAAAAGAGGATGATTTTTTAGCAAGATTTATTGCATCATTAGCGTATTTCAGAGCGTTTTCATAATCGCTTTCATTAATTAATTTCCCACTAATATCATTCATCAGCTTAACGCGGGTGGTATCCCTATTCTCTTTTGCCAGCAGGGTTTTAAGGGAGTCAATGGAGGCATTCTGTGCAAAAGTTTGCACAGATGAAAACAAAAAGATAAGCAACAAAAGTTTTTTCACTAAGTAAGAATTTATGGTAAATATATTAATTCTGGTCTTGCAAATGATTGTTTTAAAGCATTTTTTTAGCGCAAAGAAAATTATTTATTTCATTGATATCAGTTTGCATAGGTGGGGATTTACAAACACTAAACTGTCAATCTTCAGAATTACTTCAGGTAGATCCTAAAATGAAAAACCATTACAAATCAGGGGATTTAGACTTAAAAGTGCATTTGTTCGATATTTGCGGAAAAGTTTGTTTTTGATGGAGAGAAATGTCCAGAATCAATAAGCTCCTTCTTCGGATTCTGTTGATTAACAAGGGTTCCATAAAAATAAAAGCGGGACAACTTTCCACAAAATTGGAGTTGTCCCGCTGGGTGGAGCCGGAGAGATTCGAACTCTCGTCCAAACAAGGAATCATTAAGCTTTCTACATGCGTAGCATTAACTTGATTGTAGGGAAAAAACCGGCATAATGCCACCTATTTATTCCTTAGCCTTTTAATTTCGCTCCTGCACCAAGGCTTTGCAAAAGCTAGCTTAAATTTGATGATACCAAACTTAGCAGATCTTTAAGCCGGATCTGCTAAAAGGTAGCTTGTTCTTCCCACCTAGTGAGAGAATAAGGCCATTCTTCTATGAAGAATTAAGCCGCAAGCGCGTAGTCGTTTTCGCCAGTTAAGACGGTTGAGAATTCAGATTTACGAGCAATATTCACAACGCTCGGCATGCTTACCCAACAAGTCATCTTGCTGTCAAAACCTGTCGGCCCCAATTTTTCAAATAACTTTACTTTATTATCAACGCTATGTTTAAAGGCATTATTTTAATAACAAGTACAATGCAAATTAGTCTTTTGCATTCCTTTTTTTAATTTTGCACTTTAATACTTAATCAATAATGGAAAATACAAAAATAGGAATAATTAGGGAAGAAAAAACACACCCCGATAAAAGAGTTGCATTATCTCCTAAACAGTGTCACAAATTAATGAACCAATATCCGGGCCTTGAAATTTATGTTCAAAACAGCAAGGTTAGAAGTTTTACTGATGCAGAATACAAAGAACAGGGAATTCCTGTGGTGGAAGATTTATCTGCCTGTGATATATTACTTGGTGTAAAGGAAGTTCCTGTTGATAAGCTTATCCCTGAAAAAAAATACCTTTTCTTTTCTCATACAATTAAAAAACAGCCATACAATAAAACACTTTTAAGGACTATTCTTGAAAAAAAAGTGCAGATGATCGACTACGAATGCCTTAAAGATAAAAACAGCAACAGAATTCTTGGCTTTGGAAGATATGCGGGTATAGTTGGAGCATATAACGGAATACTTGGTTTTGGAATAAAAAACAAACTTTACACTATTAAACCTGCCCATCTGTGTAAAGACCGGGCTGAAGTGAATTTAGAATTGAAAAAAGTAAAACTCCCTGCAATAAAAATTGCAATTACCGGAGGCGGGAGAGTGGCTAACGGGGCAATAGAAATCCTAACCGAACTTAATATTTCAAAAGTAAGTTTAGTTGATTTTATGGAAACTGAATTTAATGAGCCGGTATATTGCCAGCTAAATGCAACGGATTACACCAAACGAATTGACAATACAAAAGGCCAGCTTGGTGATTTTTATGCAAACCCTCAACACTATGAATCCACTTTTGTTCCCTTTACTAAAAAAGCAGACATTTTAATAAGCGCACATTTTTGGGATCCTGCATCACCACAGCTATTTACTAAAGAGGATATGAAAAACCAAGAATTTAAAATTTCTTTAATCGCTGATATTACCTGTGATATTGCCGGATCTGTGCCCTCTACCTTAAGGTCTTCAACCATCCAGCAGCCTTTTTATGATTATGATGTAATGGAAGAGAAAATTGTTCCCGCCTTTGGTAAAGACACAATTACAATAATGGCCGTAGACAACCTGCCTTGTGAACTCCCACGAGATGCCTCAGAAGATTTTGGCCAGGATTTAAGCAAATACGTTATTCCGGCTCTTTTAGGAAATGATCCCGAAGATATTATCGAAAGAGCAAGCATTACTAAAAATGGAAATCTTACTTTAGCATTCAATTATTTAAAGGATTATGTGGAGTAAAATTCCTTGAATCAATTATGTGATTACTTTTATTTATAATATATTTACTATTTTAAACTGATCCTGATTTCTTATTTTTGTTAGTTATGCTAAAGCCAACTTGTTTTTCCCTGTTTTTACTGATCCTAATTTCTCTGTTAAATGCATGTAAACCAGGGCCAAAGTTTGTTGAAGCAGAATCAGGTTCAGCAAATTTTAGCAGTATGGCTTATATTGGTGGAAACTATTTATCAGGTTACCAGGATGGCGCATTATTTAGAGAGGGCCAGGAATTTAGCATACCAGCTTTACTTTCTAAACAGATTGAATTAATCAATAATACACCCTTAAATTGCGCTTTGCTTGATGAAGCAACCTTTATTGGTTTAACCTTTAAGGGAGATCCCTACCAAAGCAGATTTTACCTTGAACACAAATCCGATTGTAAGGGTGAAACCAGTTTGAAACCGGCAAACCATCCTATTGCATTCCAAACTGCACTTTCTTTAAGAAAAGGTTTTACTTCCTACAACAACCTCTCTATTCCTTATGCAGGAATTAAAGATTTATTTGATCCAAAGTTCGGGGAAGAACCAAGTTTCAATAAACCGAATCCTTTTTATTACGCACTTGCATCAAACCCTGGAACATCAACAGTAATGTATGATTATGAAAAATTGAATCCAACCTTTTCAACAATATGGATAGGTATGGAAGATATTTATAATTATGCAATGAAAGGCGGTAACGATGTAGAAATTACTGAACCTGCCGTTTTTGAAAATCACCTCAATGAAATTCTAAAAAAGGCAAGTTTAAACCAAGCTAAAGGAGTTTTGGCAAATATTCCCGATATACATCACTTTCCTTTCTACACCCTAATCCCCTCGCTGAGCATCGATCTTACTAAAAATCAATCCGATTCACTCAACACCTCACTTCAGGACTATTTTGAATATCATGAAGGAAAAAATGGTTTTCAAATTGAGGATGAGTCCTTGGAGAATTTCCCTTACCGTCTAAGTGAACCAGGTGAATACGTACTGCTCAATACTCCTCTTGACAGTGTTAAATGCCATAAAATGGGCCTTTTTTATCCTTTACCCAACAGGTATATTCTTGATAAAAAAGAAATAGCTTTTATTCAATCCCAAATCAGGATATACAATGAAATCATCAAAAGAAAAGCAATGGAATATGATTTTGCATTTGTTGACATGAATTATTTTTTCAATACCATTTCATCTAAAATTAGTGTTGATGGAGTTTCCTATTCCTCAGAATTTGTTTCCGGAGGTTTTTTTAGTCTGGATGGTTACCATCCAAATCAAAAAGGCTATGCACTGCTTACAAATAAATTTATTGAGGCAATTAACTCAAAATACTCCTCCACCATTCCTACTGTATATTGCAAAAACTGTTCAGGAGTAAAATTCCCTTAAAAAAGTTTAACACAATTCTTTGTTCTCATCCTAAATTCTTATCGGCCCCTGTCATTCCGAATGAAGCGAAGCGTAATGAGGAATCTGTAAATTCAATGCCTGAACGCTCAAACTTGAAGAAGTTTTAATTAAACCTATTTCTAAAAAAAATCCGGTTGAATTAAATCAACCGGATTTCAATCAAATCTTAAATACAATTCGCTCTTTTTGCTATAAAAATGAGTTTTGAAAAAAATTTAGTTAACAACAATCTTTTCCGTTTTTAAAACCAATTCACCATCAAGTATTTTGATGAAATAAACACCAGTATCCAGGTTTAAATGAAGTGTGTTTTTACTTGTAAGGGGATAACTTTTTACAAAAGCACCATTGAAACTGTAAACCTCAGCTCTTGGAGATTTCATATCTTCTTCAAAGGAAACAATGATATGGTCATGAACAGGATTTGGAAATATTTTAAGTGTAGATTTTTGATCTATCTGATTCACAGAAATACTGGAAGCTCCTCCCAATAATGGCCTTAAAAAATCACGAACAAAATCAATTGTTGTATCCATATATGCAACCTGGCTTGCAGAGGTTCCAAGATAAGGTACATGACCAGCTCCTTCATAAGTATGAAAAGGATTTACTACAGGAATAGTAGCGGCATGTATTTTTAAAGATGAACTTCCCTCAACAACCATAATTGGGAAACCAGCAACATAAATTCTTGCAGTGCCATAAGGAACAGTTCCATCTTGAGTGCCATGTGTACTCACAAATGGAGGATCTTCTGCTTCTATCCAATTTGCTAGACCCATAGCCCCACATAAATTAATAACACCAGAAACTTTACTTGAATATCCCGGATTGCCACTGTTTCCATCTAATCCCCCAAGGGCTGTTAATGCTGAGGCTGAAATAAGCTGATAAGCTTCAGCTTCCTTGTCCATATATGCAGTATGTAAACCCATAAAAGCACCTGCTGAACTACCTCCTGCAAAAATATAATTCGGATGAATTCTATAAGTCTGCGGAGCCTTTCTAAAAAAACGGATAGAAGCTTTCATGTCCTGAACAGCCCTTATTACTGCTTTAATGGCGTTAATTGAATCAAAAGGATAAAATCCTACCCTGTATTCAATGGAGGCAACAACATAACCCATTTTGGCAAAACGGTTGCTCATTTCCACCATGTCTTGTTCTGTTTTTGTTCCACCTATAAAACTTCCACCATGAGCCAAAATAATTAAAGGACGCTGAGCAACTGTATCTCCTGTTGGCTCATAAATATCCAGTAAAAGAGTTTGAGAAGTGTTGTTTGATTTTGTATTGGAGCCATAAACAATATTGCTGCTTAAGGTAACATTAGGGAAAATTTGCTGATAATATCTGCCATTGGCAGTATCAATTTGTCCGAAAATGAAATTGCTGTTAATAGCAATTAAAGAAAAAATAAGTAAAATTCTCTTCATAATTTAAATATTAAGTTAAAAACTAAATGATACTCCTATTCCAGAAACAAAACCACGGGATTTAAATGTTCCGGCAAACCCTGTTTCAGTATTTTCAAAATTTCGCTTTAAACCCTCAATCCATAAGAATGATAAGTCTATACTAAGTCTTTTTTTAATTAGGTAACTCATGCCGGAAGTAAATGCCAATTTTGACATATCTGGTGTTTCAGGCCCAAGTAAATCATCAGGAACCGGAGATTTATCAAAATAAGTTCCTAATCTTATATTTAACGATTGGGATACATTGTATTGTCCTCCTATTCGAATGATATAAGAATCCTTAAATAGTTTTGGTGAATTAATGTCCTCTAGTTTCTCTGTATTGTTTTCCAAATCTATTGATAAGGTATCATAAGATGACCATTGAACGTAATTAAAATCAAAGGCCAGCAACAATTTCTCCGAATATTGATACGATAAACCAGCAGAGGCTGTTCCTGGGAGTTTTAACGAACCGGTTAAATTACCTGAAGGAAAAGAAGCCTCAAGATAAGAGGGAACTTCAAAAACAGCATTCCCCTGACTTAGATTCATAGTAACTGCACTTCTATAGCTTAATCCGATTGCTAATTTTTCATTTACCTTATAGAAAATCCCTCCACTATAACCATATCCGGTTCCACTTCCTTTAATTTCAGCTGTTCCATAATTTCCTTCAGAATCCTGTAAAGGCAAAGATTTCCTTAAATAAAAATCGCCAAAGGAATAAATGAAACCCCCACCTATTGCAAGTTTATCGGAAACCTTCCAGGATAAAGTGGGTTGAACATAAATCATTTTTAAAGCTATTTCCTGGATTATAAACCTACCTTTCCATTGGTCATCCCAAATTCCACGACTTCCAAAGGGTGTATATACACCTATGCCAAATGTTATTTTATCTTGTAAAAATCTTGCTGTTCCATAAACTGAAAACGGTGTACTTGGAAATACCACCATACGTTCATTATATACCCCTGGTGATTTTTCCTGATAATAGGTACTTGGTACAATATAACTTCCGCCAACAGAAAAATTATATCTGTCTTTTAAAAAGGAAATAGACCCTGGATTGAAAAAGAGTGAGGAGGCATCATAAGTAAGGCAGGTCCCGGTATGGCCCATGCCTGCTTGTTTTTGACCCTGCAGGTTTACCTGGAATCCCCCTGCTTTAACTGTGGAAACAGCAGAAATCATCAAAAACAAAAAAATTCTTATATCGCAACTCATAGAATACAATAATAACTTCTTTTAAAAAAGTTTCCTAATGTTTTAGGTTTTTTTTTAAACCCAATATTTAAGCCACTTGCACAGAGGCCACTGAAAAAGCTAATCCCGAAGGGATGATACAATTATAGATTAATATTTTTAATTCCAGTTCAACCCCGGAGGGGAATTATTGATTGTTTATTTTTATAACACCCTTTCGGGGTTTTGGTTTTAATTATTGTTATTTTCTGTAATCCTGTCACCCCTTCGGGGTTAGCTTTTTCAGTGGCCTCCTTTTTGGGGAGACCACTGAAAAAACCTTTTTTAATTAAAAAAATAAAAAAGGGAGAAGATAAACTTGCGTTTCTACTCCCTTTTATTAACATTTAGGTATTAAAATGACTTTTTCAGTGGCCTCCTTGCACACCTAGGGCTTTTAATTGGGCAATTGTTTTAATTGGATCAGATGATGAAAACACTGTGTTTCCTGCAACCAAAACATCAGCTCCTGCTTTTATCAATTCCAAAGCGTTATTCATGTCAACGCCTCCATCAATTTCAATTTTTGCCAAAGAGTTTGAAGATAAAATCATATTTTTCAACTGCCTTACTTTATTGTAGGTGTTTTCAATAAATTTCTGCCCTCCGAAACCCGGATTTACAGACATAACACAAACCAAATCAATATCCGCAATAATATCCTGAAGTAAACTTACAGGAGTGTGCGGATTAATTGCCACTCCAGCTTTCATTCCAGCGGCTTTTATGGCTGAAACAGTCCTGTGAAGATGTGTGGAAGCTTCCAGATGAACAGTCAATATAGCAGCGCCAGCATCTTTAAATTCTTGGATGTATTTCTCTGGTTCAACTATCATCAAATGCACATCAAGGGGCTTTTGAGCATGCTTTTTTATGGCCTTAACTACAGGAAAACCAAATGAAATATTAGGTACAAATATACCATCCATTATATCTACATGAAAATAATCAGCTTCACTTTGATTAATCATTTCAACATCACGTTGAATATTGGCAAAATCAGCAGATAAAATAGAAGGGGCTATAAAAGGGGTTTTCATATATAATTTTATTCGTTTTTTAATTTTTATTCATCTAAGAAACTCATGAATGCTAAAACATTTTTTTAAAAAAGGGGATCACGATTTTTCGGGATTGCCATATTATATCCTTATTGTTTGCATGGATTGTGCATGTTTATTCCATAATAAGTAAAATGGCTTTATTTAAAGGGTCAAAGTTAAAAATAAAAAGAGGCTGCCTAAAATAAGCAGCCTCTTTTATTTAATTTAAATTAAGTAATCTGTTTTCTATAGGCCTTAATGTATTAATGGTTAACCTAAATATGTTTTTAAAATCCGGCTTCTTGAAGTATGTTTTAATCTTCTTATGGCTTTTTCTTTTATTTGTCTTACGCGTTCTCTGGTTAGATCAAATTTTTCACCAATTTCCTCAAGTGTCATTGCATATTCCCCACCTAGTCCGTAATAGTATTTAACAATGTCTGCCTCACGTGTGGTAAGGGTTGCCAGGGCACGGTTAATTTCCTTTCTGAGGGAATCTTTTAAAAGACCTTTTTCAGGACTGTCAACATCATCATTGTACATTAAATCATAAAGACTTCCACCTTCATCCTCTCCTGCAGTTAAAGGGGCATCCATTGAAATATGCCTGCCACTAATTTTAAATGATTCCTTTACCTCATCCTCATTTATTTCAAGTTCCTGGGCTATTTCAGCATAGGTTGGCTCTCTTTCATTGGATTGTTCCAGATTAGAAAATGTACGATTTATTTTATTTATAGCTCCGATTTTATTCAATGGAAGTCGAACTATTCTTGCCTGTTCAGCCATTGCCTGAAGGATTGCTTGCCTGATCCACCATACTGCATAGGAAATAAACTTAAACCCACGCGTTTCATCAAAACGCATGGCGGCCTTTATTAAACCCAAATTTCCTTCATTAATTAGGTCAGGAAGACTTAGTCCTTGATTTTGGTATTGTTTTGAAACTGAAACCACAAATCTTAAATTAGCCTTGGTAAGTTTTTCTAATGCTGCCTGGTCGCCTTGTCTTATTTTTACAGCCAACTCAACTTCTTCCTCAGCAGATATCAGATTTACTTTTCCAATTTCAAGCAGGTATTTATCAAGTGATGCAGTATCTCGATTGGTTACCTGTTTAGCTATTTTTAATTGTCTCATAGGCGTTTTTATTATATGGGTTTATTCTTTTTACGATAGTAGTTCTTTACAAGTTACAATCTGCTATTTTAATTCTAAAAGTCCTGAATAAATCATTTTCTTCAACCCTTTTTTAGCATTAATTTTGCAGACTTTAATAGGCTGTTAAATTTGAAGTAAAAACAATTTACAACTCCCCTTTTCGTTTGATAGCTTTGAAATAATCAGTCCTGCTTGTTCCCAAAACAAAAAAACACACAATTAAATGAGAATACCCAGTACGATTCATACCTGCAAATTTCTTCCGCTTTTTATGGTTCTTTTTTTTCTTTCTCCAAATTTTAGTAATTCAGTAAATATTAACCATACAAACATCAAGACAAATTCATTTTTTTTAAATGAAAAAGCAGTATCGGTTTTTCAACAGCTGAATATTGCTGACCTGGATTTTGGGGCATTTAAAGCTGCATACAATGGATATTCAATTCTTGAAAAAGAAGGTAAACTAAAAAACAAAATACTTTCAGTAATTGATTTTAGCAAATCTTCAAATACTCAAAGAATGTATGTAATAGACATGGAATTACTTGAACTGAAATATCAAACCCTTGTATCTCATGGAAAGGATTCGGGTGAGGAGTACGCAAAGATCTTTTCTAATGTTCTTAATTCCAATAAAAGCAGTATTGGATTTTACCTTACTGGCGAAACATATAGCGGAAAACATGGATATTCATTGAGACTTGATGGAATTGAAGAAAGTAACAGCGCGGCCAGGGATAGGGCAATTGTAATGCACAGTGCTAATTACGCTACCAGCGATTTTATTAAAAAAAATGGCCGTTTAGGAAGAAGCCAGGGATGTCCTGCTTTGCCTCCATTAATTAGCAAGCAAGTAATTGATTTAATAAAAGAGGGTTCCTGCCTTTTCATTTATTACCCTTGTCTGAAGTATCTTTCCACCTCGGATTTGTTAAAAAATCAGAATTGATTTTTTGAAGGAGTAAAATTCTGCCTTTATACAACAAAAACCGTTATAACTATTGACACTGCTCAAAATCCATTTGTGCAATTCAGGTAAATTTAATGGGAATTATACTAACATCGGACTATCAAAAAACACAATTTGCAGTTTCATGGAGCGTTGAATTATAGGGTTTAGCAAAAAAATAGTAGCTTTGCTGCCCTTAAAAAAAATATACTATCAATGATTTCAGTATCCAACCTTTCCCTACGCTATGGCAAACGCGTATTATTTGATGAAGTAAGCTTAAAATTTATACCGGGTAATTGTTACGGACTTATTGGGGCAAATGGTGCCGGTAAATCAACATTTCTTAAAATCCTGTCTGGTGAAGTTGATCAAACTACCGGACAGGTTTCCATAACCCCGGGTGAACGAATGAGTGTTTTAAAACAAAATCATTTCGAGTTTGATGAATTTCCTGTTTTAGAAACTGTAATTATGGGTAACAAAAAGATTTACCAAATAATGCAGGAAAAAGAAGCTGTTTATGCTAAGCCAGATTTTAGTGAAGCCGATGGAATTAAAGCAGCTGAACTGGAAACTTTATTTGCAGAAATGAACGGATGGAATGCTGAGAGCGATGCTGCAAATATGTTAAGCGATCTTGGTGTGAAGGAAGAATTACACAACAGGAAAATGAGTGATTTAAATGGAAAGGAAAAAGTACGGGTTTTACTTGCACAGGCATTGTTTGGAAATCCTGAAATTCTTTTGCTGGATGAGCCTACCAATGATCTTGACGTGGAAACTATAGCCTGGCTTGAAAACTTTCTTGCTGATTTTCAAAATACGGTTATCGTTGTTTCTCACGATCGTCACTTTCTCGATGCAGTATGTACTCATGTTGCCGATATTGACTTTGGAAAAATACAACTTTATACAGGTAATTATTCTTTTTGGTATGAATCAAGCCAACTGGCACTTCGTCAAAGATCTGATCAAAACAAAAAAGTTGAAGATAAACGAAAGGAGTTGCAGGATTTTATTGAAAGATTTAGTGCCAATGCATCCAAATCAAAACAAGCAACAAGTCGTAAAAAACTGTTGGGGAAATTGGTAGTAGATGAAATTCAAGCTTCAAACCGAAAATACCCCGGTATTGTTTTCAAACCGGATAGAGATTGTGGTGACCAGATTTTAGCTGTTGAAAAACTTTCTAAAAAATCAGAGGATGGAAATGTATACTTCTCCGACATTACTTTTACCCTCACAAAGGGTGACAAAGTAGCTTTCCTGGCTAAAGATCATCTGGCCATAAGAGAATTCTTTGAAATATTGCTGGGACAGAAAACAGCAGATAAGGGAGAATTTAACTGGGGAAGCACTATTACAACTTCCTATCTTCCCAATGAAAATCACGGATATTTTGAAGAAAAAGACATGAACCTGATAGATTGGTTACGTCAATATTCAAAGGACAAAGAGGAAACATACATTCGGGGATTTCTTGGAAAAATGTTGTTTTCCGGAGAAGAAACGTTAAAAAAATCAAGTGTCCTTTCAGGAGGTGAAAAAGTGCGTTGTATGCTTTCCCGCATGATGCTTACCAATGCCAATTGCCTTATTTTGGATGAGCCAACCAATCACCTTGACCTGGAATCAATCACTTCCATAAACAATGCTTTGAAAGACTGGAAACACATTACATTGTTCACCTCTCATGATCATGAACTAGTGCAAACAGTTGCAAATAGGATAATAGAACTTACTCCAAAAGGTATTATTGACAAGCGTATGTCTTATGATGAATATCTTGAGGATGAAAATATTAAAGCACTTAGAATAAAAATGCATGCTTAATTGTTTGCCTGATATTTTAAATAAATGTAGGTCTTGAACTTTTTAAGTACAATCGCTTTTTAAAAATTTATTTTCTACAAAAACCCTTGTTTTAACTGTTTTAACCGAAAAGGACTTCAAGGTTTAAAACCCTGAAGTCCTTTTCGGAAGTGATATTCCTGATTTGGAAAATAAACAGAAATTACATTTTCCTTAACTCTTAATACTGCAGGTCAAACTCCTGCTTCATAAGCAGAAACTGATCTTCTTCTTCCTTGTATTTTTTTATTATTTCTATTGTTTCTTGAGGGCTTTCGCTACAAATTACAATGAAGGATCCAACTGGAGCATTTTCTACCGCCTGGGATATTGCCTGTTCTTCATTTGCTATTCTGTTTATTGTCATTCCTGGTTTTTCCATAAGAATACCCTGGATCAACCAATCCGCTTGATCACTTATATTATCTCCTTTTGGGGATTCCTTTATTATTAGTTCATCAAAAATTTGGGCAGCAATTCTTCCCATGTGAATGATATCTTCCTTTCTTCTGTTTAAAGGCACTCCCATTACTCCTGTTTTAGGATTTTCAGGAATAAGCTCAAGGTATTTTCCCATTGCAGCTAATCCAGCTGTATTATGAGCGGAATCAACCATTACAATGAAATTTCTGAATTGAAAATGATTCATTTTTCCTGGATTTTGAGTAGGTGCCGGGATAAAAGTATTTAAAGCTACTCTTATGTCTTCTACCTTAAAATCACGAACAAAACCAGCAAGAACGGCAGGAAGTATATTTTCCAACATAAACATAGCTTTTCCAGAGAAAGTTAAGGGTATGTTTATTATTTTTTCTATTCTTATTTTCCAGGTTCCCTTGCTGATTGTTACGTATCCATTTTCAATAAAAGCAGCAATGCCACCTCTTTCACAATGTTTCTTAATCCGTGGATTATCCTCATTAAGACTAAAGTAGGCAATCTGGCAGTCTAAATTTTTATTCATGTTATAAACAAGATCATCATCAGCATTTAATATAGCATAACCCTTTGTAGAAACACTCTCTGGGACTACTGCCTTAACTGCTGCCATATCTTCAAGATTTTCAATAAATTTATCTCCTAAATGGTCTTCAGAAATATTGGTGACAATTCCTACATCGCATTTGGAAAAACCAAGTCCTGCGCGAAGAATTCCACCTCTGGCACATTCAAGTACGGCAAAATCTACGGTAGGATCCTTCAATACAAACTCTGCGCTCTGAGGCCCCGTACAATCTCCTTCCTCCAAAAGCCTGTTTTGAATATATATACCCTCGGATGTAGTATAACCTACTTTATAACCCACAGCTTTTACCATATGAGCAATTAAACGGGTAGTTGTGGTTTTGCCATTTGTTCCGGTAACAGCTATAATAGGAATTGTAGAATTTGCTCCTGGAGGAAACAACATATCTATAACAGGTGCAGCAACATTACGAGGCAAACCATTCGTAGGGGCAATATGCATCCTAAAGCCCGGTGCAGCATTAACTTCAAGTACAACTCCACCATTTTCTTCTATTGGCACAGTTAAATTAGTTGCCATAATATCAATTCCGCAAATATCCAAACCAATGATTCGTGCTATGCGTTCAGCAAGAAAAACATTAGAGGGATGTACCATATCTGTTACATCCGTAGCTGTTCCTCCTGTACTTAAATTAGCAGTGGATTTAAGGTAAAGAATTTCTCCATTTGGAAGAATGGAGTCTAATGAGAATTCCTTTTCTTTAAGTATATTCAAAGACATTGATTCAATTTTTATAGCAGTAAGAGACTTCTCATGTGCATAACCTCTTCTTGGGTCACTGTTGGTAACATCAATTAAGGTTTGAATCGTAGATTTGCCATCACCTACAACATGGGCAGGAGTCCTTTTAGCTGCTGCTACCAACTTGTAATTAATTACCAAAAGCCTGAAATCAAACCCTTCAATGAATTTTTCAACAATAACAGTTTTGGAATATTTTTGGGCTGCATCAAAAGCATCATAAGCCTCCTGTGATTTTTTAATGTTAATGGTAGCCCCTTTACCATGATTACCATTGATGGGTTTTATCACCAGGGGAAATCCCAGCGAAACTATTGCATTTTTCAACTGATTTACTGTTGAAACTATCCTGCCTTTTGGAGTTGGGATATTTGCTTTTTCCAGAAGATACTTTGTTTCCTCCTTATTGCATGCAATATCTACGGCTATATTACTTGTAGTACTTGTAATGGTTGCTTGCACACGTTTTTGATTTATGCCGTATCCAAGCATTACAAGCGAACTCCTGTTTAACCGTACTGAAGGTATTCCCCTGTTTTGAGCTTCCTCAACTATTGATCCTGTACTTGGGCCCAATCTTTCTTCCTCGCGTATTTCGCGCATTTCCTGTAAATCAGCTTCAAGATCATAATCCTCTCCATCAATTAAAGATTGGGCTATTTTAACTGCTGATTTTGCAGCAAATAAACCTGCCTCCTCCTCCATATAAGAAAAAACAACATAATAAATTCCCTTTTCACCTGTATTTCTAGTTCTTCCGAACTTAACATCCATACCTGCAAGTTTCTGAATTTCTAATGCAATATGTTCAATTACATGACCCATCCATGTGCCCTCTTTTACTCTTAAGAAAAAACCACCCTCCTTATTTTCAGAACAAAAGTGTTCATACATGGATGGAAACATTTTTTCCAGTCTTTCTGAAAAACCTTCAATCTTATTCGTGGGATGATTTTCCATTTCTTCAATATCCAACTTCATAACAATAAGTTTGTGTCTGAATACCGACCAATAATTTGGTCCACGCATTACATTTGTTTCTAGAATTTTCATTTGGCTATTTCGTTTTAATTTGTTATTTTTTATTTGATGTGCTTATTCTATTTCTATTTGTTTGTTACTATTAAATTACTTGAAGTTTTTAACTTTTACAAGAAAAATTTTTTAAACTCCTGATAAAAAAACAATTTAATTTTTCGCGTGTTTTTTACCAAATAATAAATTGAAAAAACTATAAAATTTATGTATATTACATCAAGGAAAAAATGAAAAACAATATGCTTATTCCAAAAGGGAAATTAATATCAATAGGTGGAAATGAAGATAAGGGAGCAAATGAGGAACCCGATTACATTCAACGAAACAACCTGAATTTTACCAATTTACAAATTCTAAGTAAATTCAAACAAGAATTACATAAGGAAAATCCACGCGTTGAAGTTATAACCTCTGCATCTAAAATACCTTATGAGATAGGAGAAATCTATTTAAGTGCTTTCTCAAAATTAGGTTGTACAAATGTAGAATCCATGCACATTAAAAGTTTGGAAGATGCCAAGAACCCTGAATTTATTGAAAGGATAAAAGTAGCTGACGGAGTATTGTTTACAGGAGGAAACCAGGTTAGGTTAAGTGCTTTTTTCAATGACTCTGAATTTTTGACTATTTTAAAGCAAAGGTATTATCATGAAACAGGTTTTGTAATTGCAGGAACAAGTGCGGGAGCAATGGCCATGTCAAACATCATGATTTATTCAGGTTCCAGTTCAGAGGCATTATTAAAAGGGGAAGTAAAAATTTCAAATGGACTTAATTTTATAGATAAGGTAATTATAGATACACATTTTGTAACCCGTGGCAGAATTGGCAGATTAGCCCAGGCTGTTGCCACCTATCCTGATAGTATAGGAGTTGGACTTGCCGATGATACAGGGGTTCTTATTACTGATGGAAATAAACTCGAGGCAATAGGTTCAGGACTTGTTATTATTGTTGATGGCTTTGAAATGATGCATACCAATCTTTCTGAAATTAGAGATGGCAGCCCTCTTTCCATAGAAAACCTTATTGTGCATGTTATGGCCAAAGGAAACCATTACGATTTAAATTTACGAAAATTTTATGCTAAAAAATTAGGGCCCGCAGCAGCGGAAAAGAAAAAAGAGTTTTAGGAATAATGGCAGTTTATGATTCTTTATAAATCTTAATATTAAAATCTTCATCATTTCTTTTGTAACCCCTATACATTCCCTCTGAATTAAAGGGGAGCGCAATATTTCCTCTTGCATCAACTGCTATTAATCCCCCTTCACCTCCAATTGATTTCAATTTTTGATGAATTACGTAATTACTGGCTGCTTCAAGGTTCATCCCCTTATATTCCATAAGGCAAGAAACATCATAAGCCACTACAGAACGAATAAAAAATTCACCGTGGCCAGTACAAGAAATAGCGCAGGTGGCATTATTGGCAAAAGTACCCGCTCCTATTATTGGGCTATCCCCTGCCCTGCCGAATTTTTTATTGGTCATGCCTCCGGTAGAAGTTGCAGAAGCAATATTTCCATATTTATCAAGCGCAACAGCACCAGCTGTTCCAATATATGGGTTAGGTAAATCAGTAGTTCCTTCCGTATGATCCAGCTGCACTTGGTCTGTTTTATAAACGGCCAGGTATTGGTCAAATCTATGCTGGGTGAAAAAATAGGCATCGGGCATAAAAACAACATTCATTTTCCTGGCAAAATCCAAAGCACCGGATCCACATAACAAAACATGGGAAGTATTTTCCATTATTAGTCTTGCCAGTGAAACGGGATTCTTAATATTGGTAACACCAGAAACTGCACCTGCCATTAGGGTTTGGCCGTCCATTATGGAAGCATCAAGTTCGTTTTTTCCTTCATGGGTAAAAACAGAACCACGGCCAGCATTAAAAAGAGGGTTATCTTCAAGGCTTTTAACGGCTGCTTCCACAGCATCCAAAGCCGATCCGCCATTTTTTAGTATTTCATCACCGTATTTAAGTGCCTCCTCAATTCCAGAGATATGGTATTGTTCATTCTCAGGAGACATCTTTGCCTTGGTTATAGTGCCTGCCCCACCATGCACGACAATTACATGCTTTTCCATTTAAAATGGTTCCATAACTGTGGAATCAGATTTTTCCACTACTTCTTCAAGTTCTTGTTTGGTTACAACAATTTGTTTTCCAACTTTAATGATTCCTAACAAATTAAATAATAGGATAAAAGGATAAATTGGATCTATTTCATGCCATCTGATTCCGAAATTAACTCTTCTTGGAAATTTATGATGGTTATTGTGGTAACTCTCCCCTAACATCAAAAAGTCGAAAAACAAAAGATTGGTTGAAGTATTTCTAACTTTATAACTGATGTAACCGATTTTGTGTGCAAACCAGTTGATGATTGCACCATGAAATGGCCCCATTACAAACTGAATGGGCAGAAGTGTTAAATACATCCACCAGGAAGCATCAAAGGCAACATAAAATGCAATATAAAATGCAACCCAAAAAAGTCGTACTGGCCAAAAATCAGCGAATTTATCAAAAGCTGGCCAATCTGGAACACGCTCTGTGAAAGGTTTATCAAGTTGAAGACGGTTGTAGAAAATATCGTGATAAATTTTCTTTGTTTTCCACATCATCTCAAAAACGTTTTTTGAAAAAATTGGAGAATGAGGATCTTTTTCTGTATCAGCATAAGCATGATGCATTCTATGCATAATACCATAGGCCTTAGGGCTTAAATAGGAAGAACCCTGAAAAATTAAACTTAAAACAAAAAAAACTTTTTCCCAAAATTTTGACATTGTGAATGCCTTATGTGCCGAATAACGGTGATGAAAGAAGGTTTGTGTAAAAAGGGACAGATACCAATGGGCTATAAAAAATATTAAAACAGGCATTTTATTTGGTTTTTAAAGTTTAGTTATTGCCTGATATCAGGCATAATTTCTAAAGTTAGTTAAAAAATAATGAAATTAAAAAAGACTGCAAGATTACGAAATAAAAATCAAATTAAATAAGAAAAAAACAAGTTCAATTTTAATTGAAAAAAACAGCATCCTCTTTATTGCTTAGGAATTCCTTCAATTTCCCCAGAAGCCACACCCCAAAGGAAAATCAGTTATTAGGGATAATTATTTTATAGTATGCTCGATGGCCGGAAAGCTAAATGAATGATTTATTAATTTTGAGCATAATATTTCGCTCATTCAAAATATTTTTCTGTTGATATTAGGAAAATCAGTTCACTATAGCTTTGAAGCAGGTTAAATCTATTTAAAAGATAAAATAATTTGACTGTACTTTAGCACCAATTTCTTGTTTTGTTAACGCAAGATTTTCCGTACAAATGCAACCGTAAAGTAAGCCATGAGAAACATTCCCATCCAGCCCTCGAGTGGAGCAAGCCATTTTATATAACCAACAGGTAGGCAGTCCCCATATCCGATGGTAAGGAAGGTAATTGCGCTAAAATAAAAAGCTAGGGCAATTTTTAAAATAAAAATTAATACTATTCATAAATTTTTGTAAAATTGCCAATATAAATCTTCTATATGATGCTATCTGTAAAATTTACAACTAAAGTTATACTTGCCTTATTTTTTACAATCCTTTTATTTAACCTGTCAATTCCCTTAAGTGTTTTTGCCTCAGAAGTGGCACAACATTCAGGTGAAGTATTGGTACATGATGATCATGGTCATGGTATGGAACCACTTCTTTTCATAATAATAGCCTTAATAATTGGGGCAGCTACAAGTCATTTTCTTAAAAAAAGCCCTCTGCCCTTTACGGTTACATTACTTATTATCGGACTTGTGCTGGGTGTAGCCAACAGGAATTCTTTATTTGAAGGCTATCTTGATTCAATAAGCCATGCCATTCGTTGGGCGGGCAATATCGATCCACATATTATCCTTTTTGTTTTCCTGCCTACACTTATTTTCGAGGCCGCTTTTGCCATGGATTTTCATACTTTCAAGAAAACCTCAAGCAATGCAGTGATAATGGCCGGACCTGGTATTTTGCTTGCACTATTTTTAACCGCAGCCCTAATGATGGGTTTAGCTTATTTTGGTTTTGGCCTTCAATATTGGAACTGGTCAATAGCACTGATGTTTGGAGCTGTAGTAAGTGCCACTGACCCTGTGGCTGTAGTTGCCCTTCTTAAAGAACTCGGAGCAAGCAAGAAACTGGGAACATTAATTGAAGGCGAATCCCTTTTAAACGATGGTACTGCTATTGTGATTTTCATGGTGTTTTTTCTTGCCCTTACCGGTGCTGCCAGTGATACCGCCCCTGTTATTGAATTTTTAAGGGTTGCTGCCGGAGGTATTTTTGTCGGCCTGCTTTTAGGATGGATCGCCATTGCATGGATTAAAAAGGTTTTTAATAATGCCATGGTAGAAATCAGCATTATCATAGCCACTGCTTACCTGACTTTCTATATTGCTGAGGATTTTTTACATGTTTCAGGTGTATTGGGACTTGTTGCTCTTGGCCTTATGATTGGTGGTGTTGGAAAAACCCGTATTAGCCCTGAAGTTCAGCATTTTCTTCATGAGTTCTGGGAACTTGCTGCTTTTATTGCCAATGCCCTTATTTTTATTATTGTTGGAATAGTGGTTGCTGAAAGAGCAGTTTTTACCGCCACAGATTTCCTTGTTCTCGGAATTTTATACATAGGAATTCATGTTGTACGGGCAATTGTAATTGCTATTTTTTATCCGGCTATGAAACGCCTGGGTTACGGACTTCCCATTAAAGATGCCTATGTTTTGTGGTATGGTGCATTAAGAGGAGCAATAGGCCTTGCGCTTGCCCTTGTAGTTGCCGGGGTTGATGACAAGTATATTAGTCCTGAAATAAAAAATCAATTCTTGTTTTACACTGCCGGTATAGTGGTACTAACACTTTTGATTAATGCTACTACAATTAAATTTCTTGTGAATTCACTCGGGCTTACTGCAATACCACCGGCAAAAGCCCTTATGATGTTAAACGCAAAACAATATTTGAGAAACAGCTCAGAAAACGCTTTGGAACGGCTCAAAAAAGACCGCTTTTTAAGCAGGGCTAACTGGAGCATAGTGAGTGAATATCTTCCTGACGCAATTCCATTGAATCAGGAAAAAATAGTTATTGAAACAATTGCTGAACTAAGGAGAAGGGTGCTGCAAAAAGAAAAGAGTAATTATTGGAAACAGTTTAAAGAAGGTATACTTGGTCCTGATGGGGTTGTATTGCTTTCTGATGGTATAAATGAGGTAATGGATGCGGGTGGATTGGTTCCGCTATCTGAACGTAAAGACCTTGAGGAACTCTGGCACACGCCTAAAATGATGAGTAGGATTCAGAAACTTCCTATTCTTGGCAAAATGTCCGAGCGCATGTTCATCGATAAATTATCGGTAAGTTATGATTGTGCCAGGGGCTTTGTTGAGGCCCAGGAGGAATGCCTTACACTTGTTGAGAGCATGGTTAGAAGCGCTGGTGATGACAAGGATGAATTGAAAAATTTAAGCATGATTGAATCAGAGATAAATGAAAACCGTATTCACGGACTTACTTTTTTAAGAAATCTTAGAAAAGAATATCCTGAAATTTATACTGCAATTGCTACAAGGCAAGCAAGCCGCCTGGTTCTTAATTATGAACTGCATACAATAGAACGTTTATTAAATAAAGGACAACTGGAAAGTGATGAAGCCAAAAAAATGATCCATGCTGTTGAAGCCAGGATGAAAAAACTTATGGATTCTCCACCTGCTGTTTATCTGCCTGAAAATAACGAATTGCTCAAAAATATTCCATGGCTAAAAGATTTGGATGATGCCACTTTCAATGAAGTTGCAACAGAGTTTCAAAGCAGATTATTTGCAATTGGTGATGTAATTACCAAGGAAGCAAAAGGTGGTGACGGCTTATTTGTTATTGCAAGAGGAACAGCCAAAGTTACTGTTGGCAGTCAACTTGTTGATGTTGTTGGTGCTGGGGCTGTAATTGGCGAGATTTCTTTTCTCACTGGTAAAAACCGTTCTGCCCTGGTTAAGGCCGAATCACCTGTTACCGCTTTAAGAATTTCTTATGCAAGCCTTAGCCGGATAGTTAATAAATCCCCAAAAGTTGAAGAAATGCTCTGGATGATTGGTGGTGCAAGGATGGCAGGAAATTTATTGGGGCAAACTGAGCCATTTAATATTTGGAGGGCAAAACAATTAAAGAAGTTGATTGAAAAAGGCTATATTGTTTCAGGACAGAAAGAAAAAAACATCACTATGAAAAATAAAATTGGTGTGCTCTTATCAGATAAAGCTTTTGATGCGAACAACAAAGAAATTACAGCGCCCTCTATCATTAATTCTGATATAACTCTAAGCCCTAATGCCAGGATATTTTTAGCCACTTTAGAGGAACAGGGCACCGAGGAGCAATAAATTGATAGATTTAAACTGAATTGTTTTCAGGTTTACCTGCAGGCAATTCAGTTTATTTATCCCTTCTTTAAATGAAAATTCAAAACCATAACAATAACCCGATTTTCAACTCCCCTGTGAGAAATGGTTACAGCTGTTAGGGATGGAGGTTTACTTTTGTTGGTTTCAGTCGTCCATTTATTTAAATTTCAAAAGAAGGAATTGCTCATGCCAATAAAGTAGTTCAAAAAGCTTATTATATTTGCTCTTTGTCATTTAATCTAAAATTCTGAAATGAAATTCCTATACCTTTTTCTTATTTTGTATATAATCACAATTCAAATTCAGGCTCAAAAACCTGAGGATAAATATCTTTCAAATAAAACCTTAACCTACCAGGAAACAATTGATTATTATGCAAAGCTTGCCAAAATGCATCCCCAGGCAAAACTATTTGAATATGAAAAAACAGATGCAGGATTTCCTTTGCATTTATTTGTTATATCGCAAGACAAGGATTTTAATCCAGCATCTTTAAGCAAAAAAAACAAGCGGATAATATTGATAAATAATGGAATTCATGCAGGCGAACCCTGCGGAATAGATGCCTCCATTAACCTGGCAAAAGATTTACTTACAAATAAAAACAATGCTGCAGAACTGCTTAATAATACTGTGGTTTGTATTATTCCTGTATATAATGTGGGTGGTTCAATCAACAGGGGATGCTGTAGCAGGGCTAATCAAAATGGCCCTGAAGAATATGGTTTCAGGGGAAATGCCCGAAACCTGGATTTAAACAGGGATTTCATCAAATGTGATTCTCAAAACAGCCATGCTTTTACCACTATATTTCAAACCTGGAAACCTGATATTTTTATAGACACCCATTCCACAAACGGTGCAGATTACCAACATGCAATGACTTTAATTCCCACACAGCACAACAAGCTTCATCCTTTACTGGGAAATTATTTAAAAGAAACTATGTTGCCAGATTTATATAAAAAGATGCAAATAAAAAATTATCCAATGTGTCCTTATGTAAATTCAGTAAATGAAACTCCTGATGGTGGAATAGCAGACTTTTTGGAAACACCTCGCTACTCAACAGGCTATGCTGCGCTTTTTAACACCATAGGTTTTGTTACAGAAGCTCACATGTTAAAACCTTTTCCTGAAAGAGTTAAATCAACCTATGCCTTTCTAATTAGTATGTTGGAAATAGTTAACAAGGAAAATGATAAGCTGGGGAAATTAAAAAAAGAGGCAGATAATGATATTATATCCAAAACTGAATTCCCCCTTTCCTGGGTTATTGATACCACTAAACATGAAAAATTTAATTTCATGGGATATGAAGCAAAACACAAAAAAAGTAATGTAACAGGCATGGAACGGCTTTATTACGATACGCTTGCACCATATACCAAAGGTATTAACTATTTTTCTTCTTATAATACTGAAATAAGTGTTAAAAAACCCGAATACTATATTGTACCTCAAGCATGGAAAGAAGTTGTTGAAAGGCTAAAATGGAATAAAGTAGAAATGAAAAGACTTCAAAAAGATACTGCATTAATCGTTCAAGTATATTATTTAGAGGATTACAAAACTTCTGAAAAACCTTTTGAGGGACATTATTTGCATAGCAACATTAAAACCCGAACCGAAACTTCGAGCATAAATTTTAATAAAGGTGATTATGTAATTCAGGTAAATCAAAGCAATAACAGATACATTGTTGAAACATTGGAACCACAGGCCACAGATGGTTTTTTTGCATGGAATTTCTTTGATGAGATCCTTCAACAAAAAGAATGGTTTTCAGCCTATGTTTTTGAAGAAAAAGCGGAAGAAATCTTAAGAAACAATCCAGGAATAAAAAAGGAATTTGAAGAAAAGAAAAAACAGGATGCTCAATTTGCATCCAATTCCATGTCACAACTTTATTTTATTTACCAACGCTCAATTTATTTCGAAAAGGTTTACCTAAGGCATCCCATAGCAAGAATTAACGTGAGAATGAATTTACCCTTGGAATAGAGAAAACATGCTTTTTTAACTAAAATGCAAGCTGGGTAATTCAATTTAAGCCCTTCATAGTAAAGGCAATTCTTTTTCGCTGTAAATCTACTTCCAATACTTTAACCTTTACATGTTGGTTTAATTTAACCACATCAGCCGGGTTACTAACAAAGGCATCTGCCAGTTGGGAAATATGCACCAGTCCATCCTGTTTTACTCCAACATCTACAAAGGCGCCAAAATTGGTTATATTGGTAACAATTCCAGGTAATTCCATTCCGGGCACAAGTTGTTCCACCTTATATATATCCTTGGCAAACTGGAAAATTTTAATGATTGTTCTGGGATCGAGTCCCGGTTTTTCAAGTTCTGCCAAAATATCCAGAAGCGTTGGCATACCTGTTTTTTCACTTATATATTTTGAAGGATCAATTTTTTCTCTTAATTCGGTTTTTTGAATTAAATCAACAACAGTACATTTTAAATCCCTGGCCATTTTTTCGGCAATAAAGTAACTCTCAGGATGTACGGAGGTATTATCAAGGGGGTTAACTGCGCCTCGAATACGCATAAAACCTGCACTTTGTTCAAATGCTTTATCTCCCAGCCTGGGAACTTTTTTTAAATCTTGTCGGGAAGTAAAAGCACCGTTTTCATTTCTGTAATCAATTATGTTTTGAGCAAGTTTTTCTCCAAGGCCAGAAACATAGGTTAAAAGATGTTTGCTTGCAGTATTAAGATTAACCCCAACTTTATTTACGCAATTTTCGATAACGCTATCCAGGTTAAGCTGTAGTTTTTCCTGGTTCACATCATGCTGATATTGGCCTACACCTATAGCCTTAGGTTCAATTTTCACCAACTCTGCCAAAGGATCCATTAACCTTCTTCCAATTGAAACTGCTCCTCTTACAGTAACATCAAATTGAGGAAACTCCTCTCTGGCAACAGGAGAGGCTGAATATACAGATGCTCCTGCTTCATTCACTATAAAAACCTGGACTTTCCGGTTAAATTTCAGCTTTTGAATAAAACTTTCAGTTTCTCTGCCTGCTGTTCCATTTCCAATAGAAATAGCATCAATATTATAGGTGTCAACTAAATTGTAAATTTTTGCGACTGCTTGTTTTAATTGCTCTTGTGGCTTGTGGGGGAAAATTGTTTCATTATGAAGCAAACTTCCCTGTTCATCCAAACACACAACTTTACATCCACTGCGAAAGCCAGGATCAATAGCTAAAATGCGTTTTTGCCCCAATGGTGGGGCAAGCAGCAGTTGCCTGAGGTTATCGGCAAAAACTTTTATTGCTTCATCATCTGCTTTTTCCTTTGAGGAATTCCTGAATTCTGTTTCAATGGAAGGCTGTAAAAGACGGTTGTAGGACTGCTTTACGGCTTTTTCAACCATTACCGATGATTCATTGTTTGCCTTTACAAACAAACGATATAACCCAGAAAGTGCATTTTCCTCGGAAGGTGATATATCTATTTTTAAAAATCCTTCAGTTTCTGCCCTTCTTATTGCCAGCATCCTATGGGAAGGTATCTTGCTTAATTTTTCTTCGTATTTAAAATAATCCTTGTATTTAATAGCGTCTTCATCTTTTCCTTTTACAAGTTTGCTTTTAACAAAAGCTTCTCTTTCGTAAAGTTTTCTGATTAATCCTCTAGCCTGTAAGTTTTCATTTACCCACTCTGCAATGATGTCTTTTGCACCCTGAATGGCATCTTCAATGGAAGTTACATCCTTATTCAAAAATTGCAAGGCTCGTTTTTCAGGATCATTTTCCTGTTGTGCCATTAGTATTTTGGCCAGGGGTTCCAATCCTTTTTCACGCGCTGCATCCGCCTTTGTTTTTCGCTTTTGTTTATAGGGAAGATAAATGTCTTCGAGTTCAGAAATATCCCAGGATTCTTGAATTTTCTTTTCCAACTCCTCGCTTAGTTTTCCCTGCTCACGAATACTATGAAGAATACTCTCCCTGCGCTTTTCCAGTTCCAAAAGTTTCACCAATCCCTCTTTGATGGCTAAAATTTGAACCTCATCAAGGCCTCCTGTTGCTTCTTTTCTGTATCTGGCAATAAAGGGAACTGTGCCACCCAAGTCTATTAGGTCGGCTGTACTTGAAATTTTAAAAGCAGGAAGGTTTAAAGTGCGTGCTAAAAAATCTATATGTTTTTTATTCATTTTTTTTCTATTCAACCAAAATAATTTGACCTTGAGTTTCCACTTTAGCGCCTGGTCTTAGTTTGGCCCGTTTACGGTTTTCTAATTCACCATTCACCCTAACAAGGCCATCTTCCACCATTGCTTTAGCCTCTGCCCCACTTAATGCAATACCAGTGGCTTTAAGCAGGCCAATTAACTCTATGTATTCAGTTGTTATTTTAAACTTTATCATTCTGATTCCAATAATATATTCTCAATTGTGTCCATCTTTTTTTCTGAAAATCGTCCTGAAGTTGCATAAACGATTTTCCCTTGCCTGTCCAGGATGAAAAAATATCCTGTATCCTTATCATCAAATTCAAGAGCCTTTTTGTATGTTTTCAACTCCCCCTTGTAAAACAACACATGTGGATGGAATTCCTTATCAGTATCCTCCTGCATTTTCTTTTTGCCCTTTCCTGCAACTGCAACATTGGTTCCTGTGAACATAGGAATAAAATACAAATTAACATCAATTTCCATATCCATTAAACCTGTTTTTGCAATGAATTTATTATATGCAGGATTTAACCAGGTTTTTAAATCACTCTCTGCATCCCGGGAATAAGCCATTCCAATCAAAGTGTATTTTCCTTTTGAATCTTCAGGGATTGTAACATTTTTATCCGACAATGATTCTCCCGTTATAGAAGGAAATGTTTTACCAATAAGATTTGATTGTGCATAAATTGCAAGTGCAATTAAATTAAAAGTGAATATTAAGATCAGCTTTCTCATAAGATTAAATATTTTTTAATAAATACTATTGCAAAGTTCGTATTATTTATAAAAAAAAGACAAGATTTTTTTATATGTATATAATTTGTTTTTTTTGGATGGCAATTTCATATGTAGATAATTTGTTTTTAAAAGGTCATATGGAATACGCCATGTTATATTCATTAGTGTTTGCGCACGTTTGGTGCATGGCTATTTCATATGTATATAATTTATTCGTTTTTAATTTTTCCTTTAAGGAACTCAAGAATGCTAAAGCATTTGTTTTTTAAGGTCATCCCGATTTATCGGGATAGCCATGTTATATTCATTAACGTTTGTGAACGGTTCGTGCATGGCTATTTCATATGTATGGATTTTATTCGTTTTTTTTATTCCTAAATGAACTCATGAATGCTAAAGCATTTGATTATTAAAGGTCATCCCAATTTACCGGGACGCCACGGGTAAATAGTATTTTAATAGCCACAAATGTAATTAAGCTTTAAAATAAAAGAAATCTTTATGGTATTATATTTAGTGTTAATGCTTCATTATTTTTAGTTTTGCTGATTATCCCTTAATTATTTACTATTTTAATAAAATCATGAACATCAAAATAAAATTATTCCTATTTACTTTAACAGTAATTTTTTCAGCTAATGTGGTAGCACAGGAGAAGATGAGATCATATAGTGTTGATAAGGAACTCACTCCAAGAGAGCATAATATTGATATGAAGCATATGCGCCTAGAGGTTGAGTTTGAGCCACAAATAGGCCTTGTTAAAGGCAAGGTAACTCATTTTTTTCAACCCATACAGTCCCAGGTTGATTCAATATTTCTTGATGCCCCGGGAATAACAATTAAAGAGGCAAATTTAAATGGCAAAGCTGTTACTTTTAAAATGAATCCCCAGGGAATTACCATTTATCCCAAACAACCATTAAAATGGGGCACAAATGACAGCCTAACCCTTGTTTATGAAGCTTATCCCCGCAAGGGAATTTATTTTATTGGTTGGAACGATCCGAATAATTTAAGTCGTAAACAAATTTGGACTCAGGGTCAGGGAATCGATAACAGACATTGGATACCTTGTTACGATGAATCAAACGATAAACTTACCACGGAGATAATTGTGAATTTCAATGCCAGGTATAAGGTATTATCAAACGGGATAAAATTAGGGGAGAAAGATAATGGCAATGGCAATAAAACATGGCATTACAAAATGTCAAATCCTCATGCTACTTACCTGATTATGCTAGGAATTGGTGAATATGCTATTAAACAAAAACAATCTGAATCAGGTGTTCCAATGAATTTTTGGTATTATCCTGAATGGGAAGATCGGTTTGAGCATGCATATAAGTATAGTGAGCAGATGATGGACTTTTTTGAAAAAGAAATAGGTATCCCTTATCCATGGGAATCCTATTCACAAATTCCCGTTCAGGATTTTATGTATGGAGCAATGGAGAATACTACAGCTACTTTGTTTGGCGATTTTAGTTTTGTGGATTCCCGTTCCTATTTAGATAAAAATTACGTTGGCACAAATGCTCATGAACTTGCTCACCAGTGGTTTGGTGATATGATAACCGCCAGAACTTCCTCTCATCTATGGCTTCAGGAGAGCTTCGCTACCCATTACAACATGATGTTTGAGCGAGTAGTTTTTGGCCAGGATCATTTTGACTGGAAAAGAAGAAATTCAGAAAACTCTGCCCTTGCTGCATCAAAAAAGGATAAATTACCCATTGCCCACAGTGAGGCAGGTACTTCAAGATGGTATCCAAAAGGAGCTGTAGTGCTGGAAATGCTTAAATACGTAACAAGCCGTGAATCCTTTAACAAATCAATTAAACATTATCTTGAAAAACATGCCTACAAAAATGTGGACTCAAATGATTTGCTAATTGCCTTTCATGAAACCCTTGGCTTGTCCCTTGACTGGTTCTGGGATCAATGGATTTATAAAGGAGGAGAACCAAATTACTCTGTTTCATTCAGGGAAATTAAATTAGCTGCTGGTGAGGCTTTTTCTGAATTTGATATAACTCAAATACATGAAACAAATGATAAGACAGGTTTATTTAAAATGCCCTTTGTATTTGAAGTGCATTATTTAGATGGTTCAAAAGACAGCCAGAGAATTTGGATTGAGAAACAGCAACACACAATTAGAATAGGAAATCCCAAAAACAAAAAAGTTGCTTTTGCCTTGTTTGACCCAAATAACCAAGTAATAAAACAGGTGTCTTTTCAAAAAACAACAGAAATGCTGAAAATTCAGGCCCTAAAAGCTCCCTTTATGCTTGATAGGTATGATGCCGTTGTGGCCTTAAGGAAAATTTCTGTGGACCAAAAAATTGACTTATACAATCAAATTTTTAAGACTGAGAAATTCCATGCAGTTAAGTCCGAAATAATTTCACAAATTATTAATGCTGATGATAAAACAAGTACTGGTTTAATTATAGCAGCATTAAAGGATAGGGATGCAGAGGTAAGGCAAAGTGTAATTCAGAATACTACTAAATTACCTCTTGTATTATTAAAGGATTATGAACAGCTACTGATGGATTCTTCCTATGATATCCAAGCTCTTGCTTTAGAAAAACTATGCGAACAATTTGTTGATAAAAAGGCCGGATATCTTAAATTAACCGAAGGTTCTTTTGGAACAAGAGGCTTAAATGTTAAAGTTAAATGGCTGGAAATTTCAGCTCCATTGAATAAAAAGCACTTGGATGAATTAGTTTCATTGACTTCAAATTCTTATGAATTTATTACAAGATCAAATGCCATGGCAGCTTTAAAAAGGTTAAACCATTTTGATTCAGTTTTAATGGAAAATCTTTTTGAGGCTTCTTTTTCACCGAACAGGAAGTTAAGCGGGGCTGCATTAGAATGTTTAAAACATTTTTGCAATCAGTCAGTTTGTAAGAATATGGTTGCAGTTTATATTGAACAAAATAAATGGGAAGATCACCGAAAGGATATAGCAAATGGGATTTTGAATTAAACTGAAGAAAATATTTTTTTTATTTTTGCAAATCTTAGCAATGAATTGAGGTCTGAGAAACCTCCTTGTATTTTTTTAAATGATTTTAATCAACATTTTTTAATACTTTTTTAACACATATATTCGGAAGATATACTTCTACTAACCTTTTATATTTAAAATGAAAAAAACAGCATTATACGATAAACATGTGGCTCTTGGAGCTAAAATGGTTCCTTTTGCAGGATATGAAATGCCAGTTCAGTATTCAGGTGTTATTGATGAACATTTAACTGTGCGCCAAGCCATTGGTGTATTTGATGTTTCACATATGGGAGAGTTTATATTAAAAGGGGATAATGCACTTGATCTTATTCAAAGGGTTACCAGCAATGATGCTTCCATGCTTGTTGATGGTAAAATTCAATACTCCTGCCTGCCAAATGATAAAGGTGGAATTGTGGATGATTTATTAGTTTATAGGATAGAAGCCAATACTTATATGTTGGTTGTAAATGCTTCAAACATTGAAAAAGATTGGAATTGGATTAAAAAACACAACACAGCGAATGTAGAAATGAAAGATATTTCTGAAGAAACATCCTTGCTTGCTGTTCAGGGTCCTCTTGCTGCACAGGCGCTTCAAGGCCTTACCGATTTGGATTTGAAAAACATGGCTTATTATACTTTTGCAAAAGGTAGATTTGCCGGTGTTGATAACGTTTTGATTTCTGCAACCGGATATACAGGGGCCGGAGGTTTTGAAATTTATGTAAAAAATGAGGATGCACCCAAAATTTGGGATGCTGTAATGGAAGCTGGAAAAAAATATGGTATTAAACCAGCAGGGCTTGCATCAAGAGACACTTTAAGACTTGAAATGGGATTTTGCCTTTACGGCAATGATATTGATGATAACACCTCCCCAATAGAAGCAGGTTTGGGGTGGATAACTAAATTTACAAAATCCTTTACTAAAAGTGAGGATTTTTTAAATCAGAAAAATACCGGTGTGGCTCAAAAACTAATAGGTTTTGAAATGGTAGATAGAGGCATTCCGCGTCATGATTATGAAATTATTGATGTAACTGGTAAAACAATAGGAAAAGTAACCTCCGGAACTCAATCCCCCTCACTCAGTAAAGCAATCGGAATGGGTTATGTGGAATCCTCGTTTGCTAAACCAAATACTGAAATATTTATTAAAATCAGGGACAAAGCAATTAAAGCCACAGTTGTTAAATTGCCTTTTTTTAAGAATTAACCTTTAATATTAATTATAGTGACAACAAAGCATTCGTTAGAAGTTTGTTTTTCCCCTGTTTCCTATCCCTTGTTTAAAAATGATAAGGCAATAGTTGTTGTTATTGACGTTTTTAGAGCAACATCAGCCATTTGCACTGCACTTTTTCATCAAGCCGCTTCAATTATTCCGGTTGCAACAGTGGAGGAAGCACAAGCATATAAATCAAAAGGATTTATAGCTGCCGCAGAACGGCACGGTGAAGTTGTACCTGGATTTGAACTCGGAAATTCACCTTTCAGTTATATGAATGAGGAAATAGTGGGTAAAACAATAGTTCTAACAACAACAAATGGTACCCAAGCAATTGAGGTTTCAAAGGATGCATACAAAGTGGTAATCGGATCTTTTCTTAACCTTTCTGTTTTAGCCCAGTGGTTGATTAAACAGGATCGTGATGTAGTTTTGTTGTGTGCCGGATGGAAAAACAAGTTTAATCTTGAAGATACTTTGTTTGCAGGGGCTGTGGCAGAAAAATTATTTTTATCAGGAAATTATTCCAATGCTTGTGATACAACCCAAGCCGCATTGCATCTTTATACTTCAGGTAAAAATAATCTGTTTAAATTTCTTGAATATTCATCGCACCGTAAAAGGCTTGAAAAACTCAACCTGGAAAAAGATATCATGTATTGTTTAGAACTGGACATTGCCCCCGTTATTCCCATACTTAAAGGCAAGGAAATCGTTAAATTGCAACCTGTTTTTGAAAATATATAATTGAAATTATAGAATTAATAGGCGGGTATTTTAGCTGTTGGGTTAAAAAAAGATCCACATAGAAGAGTAAACATAATTTGAATAATACACCTGTTTTTATGAAAAAGAAGCTGTTCTATGTTTTTTCCTTAGCATTTATGCTGTTTTTTTTAAGTTATGGTGTGCTTTATTCCTGGGGTTTTTTTGCTCATAAACGCATCAACAGGATAGCAGTTTTTACCCTTCCTCCAAATATGATTGGTTTTTATAAACACCATATTGAATTTGTTACCGAACATGCAGTTGACCCTGATAAAAGAAGGTATGCAGTTGAAGGTGAAGCAGAAAGGCACTTTATTGATGTGGACAGATATTATAAATATGGTGACAATCCTTTTGAGGTTATTCCCAGGAAATGGAAAGATGCAGTTGCTAAATTCTCAGAAGATACACTAAGGGCAAACGGTATTGTTCCCTGGCACATTGATGTTATGGTAAGAAGACTTACTGATGCTTTCAGGGAGGAAAATGTAAATAAGATTTTAAGAACTTCAGCGGATCTTGGCCATTATATTGGAGATGCCCATGTTCCTTTGCATACCACTGAAAATTACAATGGCCAGTTAACCAATCAAAAAGGGATTCATGGTTTTTGGGAATCAAGACTTCCTGAACTTTATTCTGATAATTACGATTTTTTCGTTGGCAAGGCAAATTATATTGAGGATCCATTGGAAACAGCATGGAATATAGTAAAGGCAAGTTTTGCAGCCAAAGATTCTGTTTTATTGTTTGAAGCAGAATTAAATGAAACATTTCCTACGGATAAAAAATATAGCTTTGAAAACAGAGGGGCAACACTTATGAAAGTATATTCTGCAGAATATTCAAAGGCTTATGATCAAAAGTTAAATGGTATGGTAGAAAGACGTATGCGGCAAACCATTATTATGGTTGGAAGTTATTGGTACACTGCATGGGTAAATGCAGGACAACCAGATTTAAAACGTTTACTTGACAAGGAAACTACCGATCAGTTAAAAAAACAAATTGCAGAGGAGGAAGAAATGTGGAAGACAGGCAAGGTGAAAACTACGAAAGAACACGAATAAAAGGATGAATTTATTATTTTACATCTGCCTGCTTTATTTTACTCTTTTATTTGGGAAATGCAATGAGGTTATTGAAGTGGCCTATACTAAGGTTAATTCAGGCCCTCGTTTCGAAAAAGCAAAAGAAATGGGTGCCCTTGAAAACCCTGAAATAAATGAGGCATCGGGAATGGTAGTTAGCAGGAGTAATCCTGATTTAATATGGGTACACAATGATAGTGGTGATAAATCAAGACTTTTTTTGATTGATTTTTATGGCAGGCATAAAGGCGTTTTCAATATAAAAAAAACTGAAAATAGAGATTGGGAAGATATTGCAATAGGACCAGGCCCTGAGAAGGGAGTAAATTATATTTATGTTGCCGATATAGGTGATAACAACGATTTAATAGAGATAAAACAGATTTATCGTTTCCCTGAACCGGATCTTAATATGCATAATTATTTCCCTATTAAATCAAATGTGCGTGATGCTCAAATAATTTCTTTTCGTTTTCCTGATGGTAATAAAGATGCTGAAACAATTTTTGTTGACCCCAATTCTGCTGATATTTTTATTGTTTCTAAAAAAGAGGCGGCTGTTAATGTCTATTTGGCCTCTTATCCACAATCCTTATCAGAGGTTATAACCTTGGAACATGTTACAACAATAGACATACAGCAAGCTGTAGCTGGTGATATATCGGTAGATGGCAATGAAATACTCATAAAAACCTATACAGATATTTATTATTGGCAAAGAAAAGAGAAGGAAACAATTCAAAAGGCCCTTAAGAGAACTCCACGAAGATTGCCTTATTTTGTTGAACCACAAGGAGAGGCAATAGCTTGGAAGGTTGATGCCTCAGGCTATTTCACACTAAGTGAAAAAGTAGGAGATGAAATACCAAAGTTGTATTTTTATGAAAGGATTAAAAAATAGAAGATCTTTTGCTTAAAAAATTACTAGGGCTAAAATCAAGAATTAATTTCTAATAAGATTCATTCAATTCATTTACCTCAAGGTTGTATTTTTTGGCATAAAGACTTACCTCTTTTTCGAAATTGATATAATACTCATTTTCCCTGTCATAAATAGTTGTAAGTATTTCCTCTATTTTATCTGATACCTCTTGTGATAATTCATTTTCTGATTCTATTAATTGAATAATCCGGCTATAATCTTTTTCGGCAACTGTGGTATAGAAGTTCATGATTTCGAGCAATGAATTTTTGAATGTTTCATTGCCGTCAAAAGCAGGCCTCTCACTTATTTTTTTTCTTGTTTCCAGGGTTATAGAAATAAGTTCAGCATACAATGCCTTTATTTTTTCATTATCAGCAACAAAAAGAGCTTCCTCGAAATCGAGCATTTTTGTAATTACCGGATCAATTGATGTTGCCAAAAAATCATTGTACTCAATTGCATCTTCTTTATTAACTACAGCATTTTCTTTAACGGATTCATTACAGGAAATTATAGTGAAGCAAAAAAGAAAAGCAGAGAGAATGATTAGTTTTTTCATTTTTTTAATATTTGGTTTGATGTGTTTACAAAACTAAATTAACCTTTAATTCAGAAAAATGTATAGATTAAACAAAAAAAGACGGTTTATTCCATGAATGCCTGCCATAAAATAATGCTTCTGTCATCTCCGGTAGTTATAAGTTTCCCTGTTTCTTTTTCCCACATTAATCGGTTTACAGAATTTAAATGCCCCTTACTGCTTTTATTATCAAGTCGTTTAATTAAATCGAAACTCTCAGCATTCCATATTTTAACCGTCTTATCCCGACTGGCTGTTGCCATAAGTTTTTTATCCGGGCTAAATCCAATACTGTATATGGCATAATTGTGGGCTGGAATGGTTTGTACCAATTCGTAATCCTGTTTAATATCCCAAATGTTAACAATGGCATCCCTACCACCGCTTATTAATAAATTTTTATCAGGATGAAAACATATAGCATTAGAAGATAAATTATGAGCAGTAATTGTATTTTCCTGTTTAAATGTAAGGGTGTTAAAAATTCGAACGGAGCCATCACCACAGGCAACAGCCAATAGAGATTCATCGAGATTTAAATTAAGCTGCCTTGCTTTTTCTGGACAAAGTTTAATTTGTACAGTATAATAATCATCCATGCTAACAATAGCAATTGAACCGTCAGAGGAGGCAGTATAAAAGCAGTTGTTTTTTTTGGAATATTTAATGTCAAAAACAGAGGCTTTATGCAGTTGCAAAAGTTTTATTTCTTTTTTTTGAATATAATCTACTATATGAACTCCCCCTATACCATTTCCAATTAAAAGAATTTTCTTTTCCCTGATAAATTCAACAGAATAAACGGCAGTTTCAATTTTTACTGCAATTTTTGCCTTTTCTGTATTTTCCATATCCCATTCTGCTACTACACCATCACTGCTGCCGGAAAAGAAAATATTAGAGGTTGGACCCTCACAAAGTCCATATACAGAACTAGAGTGACCAGTTAATTGTGCCAGTTTTTGAATTGAAAATCCCATTCCCCTTTTCCTGTTTTATACAAAGTTAATTATTGCAAATTTATTCATTTATTTAATTACTGATTTCCACGATTAATATTGTTTAAATAAATTCAAAGAATCCTCTAACAAAAATCCTTTGCGACTTTGGGTTATATAAACTTTGCGCTCTTTGCGTGAATATTTTTTTATAATTTTTTCATTCCTTTCCGTAAATATTTTTCACTCCTTGCAGCTTTAAGCAAAAATTCTTTGCGACTTTGCGTAAATTTAACCTTTGCGCTCTTTGCGTGAATATTTTTTTTATAATTTTTTCATTCCTTTCCGTAAATATTTTTCACTCCTTCCAGCTTTAAGAAAAAACCCTTTGCTACTTTGCGTAATTATAACCTTTGCGCACTTTGCGTGAATATTTTTTCATTCCCTCCCCTAATTATTTTTCACTCCCTGCAAACTCCATGTAAAAACCCTTTGCGACTTTGCGTAAATTTTAACCTTTGCGCTCTTTGCGTGAATATTAAATTTTCTCATTCTCTGTGTACCTGGAATTCTAATTTACCGCCACTTTGTCAGTTTTTTTCCTTGGCACAAGTTTTGGAAATCAGCAGCGTTATATAAATAGTGTAAATTTTAAAAAGAAAATACAATGCAACAAGGTAAAATTAATGTACATACAGAAAACATCTTCCCAATAATTAAGAAGTTTTTATATTCTGACCATGAAATTTTTCTAAGGGAATTGATCTCCAATGCGGTAGATGCATCCCAGAAGTTAAAATCATTAGGTTCAATGGGCGAATTTAAGGACGAAGTAGGGGATCTTTTGATAGAAGTTAAAGTTGATAAAGAAGCAAAAACAATCACAATTGCAGATAATGGAGTTGGAATGACAAAAGCGGAAATTGATAAATACATCAATGAAATAGCTTTTTCAGGTGCAGAGGAATTTGTGCAAAAATACAAAGAGAAAAATGAAGCAAACCTTATAGGTCATTTTGGACTTGGGTTTTATTCCGCTTTCATGGTTTCTTCGAAAGTTATTATAAACACAAAAACTTTCAAAAAAGGCCCCGAAACAAAAGCTGTACAATGGGAATGCGATGGCTCCCCTGAATATACAATTACTGATTCCACCCGTAAAACAAGAGGTACAGAAATTACCCTGCATATTGCAGAAGACTCTGAGGAATTTCTGGAAGAAGAGAGAATTAGAACCATTTTGAATAAATACTGTAAATTCCTTCCTGTTGAAATTAAATTTCAAGACAAGGTAATTAACAATACCAAACCAGCATGGACCAAGAAACCAGCAGATTTAAGTGATGAGGATTATAAAAATTTTTATAAAGAATTATATCCCTTCTCTGAAGACCCTCTTTTTCATATCCATCTGAATGTTGATTTCCCTTTTAATCTTACAGGAATATTGTATTTTCCTAAATTGAAAAACAATTTTGAAGTACAAAAAAACAAAATTCAGTTGTACTCCAACCAGGTATTTGTGACTGATTCAGTAGAAGGTATAGTACCTGACTTTTTAACCCTTTTGCATGGAGTTTTAGATTCTCCTGATATTCCTTTGAATGTTTCAAGAAGCTATTTGCAGAGCGATTCCAATGTAAAAAAAATCAGTTCACATATAACAAAAAAAGTTGCTGATAAATTGGAAGATCTTTTCAAGAACAACAGGGCAGATTTCGAACAAAAATGGGATGATATCAGACTGTTCATTGAATATGGAATGTTGTCCGATGAAAAGTTTTTTGAGCGCGCAATCAAATTCTCTTTATTGAAAAATTCAGAAGGGAAATATTTTTCTTTTGAAGAATATAAGGAAAAAATTAAAACCATCCAGACAGATAAAAATGAGAATCTGGTATATCTATATTCCAGTAATGTTTCTGATCAGCATTCATTTATTGAAACCGCAAGAGAAAAAGGTTATGATGTATTGCTTATGGATACTCCTTTATCAAGCCATATTGCTGGGAAATTGGAACAGCACCTGGAAAAATCATCTTTCGCCAGAGTTGATGCCGATATTATTGACAACATAATTAAAAAAGAAGACAATCTTGTTTCAAAACTTACGGAGGAAGAAAAAGAAAAATTAAAACCAGTTATTGAATCACAGCTTCCAAAAGAGAAATTTATGGTTCAGTTTGAGAATTTAAGTGAAAAGGATCATCCTATGATTATCACTCAACCTGAATTTATGAGAAGAATGAAGGATATGTCGGCTGTTGGTGGCGGTGGTAGTGGTATGTTTGGAGGAATGATGCCTGAGATGTTTAACCTTGTGGTAAATGCTAATCATCCTTTGATTTCACGAATTTTGAATGAAAAAAACGAAGAAACCCAAAAGAAACTTAGCAAGCAAGTTACTGATCTTGCACTTTTATCACAAAATATGTTAAAAGGTGAGGATTTAACAAATTTTGTAAGAAGAAGCGTTGAATTAATTGATTAACAATTCGTTTTTTTTTGACATGAATACTCATGGGCATATCTCAAATTATAGGAGGTATGCCCATTTTTATATTAATGGATAAAACCTAAAATTTGAAAATAAGAATTTCTTGCATTTTTTTTTATTAAACACCTTAATTTTCTCTTAACTCATTAATTAATTCTAATTTTGATCAATTAAATATTTCTTTTACCACTCAAGTAAAATTACAGGCTCAGAATGAAAAAAATATTAATAATTGGTGCAGGCCGTTCGGCATCTTCACTGATTGATTACATCCTTAAAAACAGTATTAGCGAAAACTGGCAGTTGATTGTTGCAGACATATCCCTGGAGCTTGCACAGGCTAAAGTGAAAAATCATAGTAGAGGAATTGCTCTTGAATTTGATATTTTTAATAATGATCAACGGGAGAAAGAAATACAAGAGGCAGATATTATTATTTCTATGCTACCGGCCCATATGCATATTTCTGTTGCAAAAGACTGCATAAGATTTAAAAAAAACATGGTAACTGCATCCTATGTTTCTGAGGAAATGAAAGCATTGGATAGTGCAGCAAATCAAGCCGGAGTTCTGTTATTGAATGAAATAGGTGTTGACCCGGGCATTGATCATATGTCTGCCATGAAAATTGTTGATGAAATAAGAGACAAGGGTGGAAAAGTTATTTCTTTTGAATCTTTTACAGGCGGCCTGCTTGCTCCTGAAGCAGAAAAGGAAAATCCCTGGAAATATAAATTCAGTTGGAACCCGCGCAATGTTGTTTTAGCCGGGCAGGGAGTAGTAAAGTTTATTCAAGAAAACAAGTACAAATACATTCCTTACACAAAAATATTCCGAAGAACCGAGATAGTAGAAATTGAAGGTTACGGAAAATTTGAAGGTTATGCTAACAGGGACTCCTTAAAATATAGAGAAGTATACGGGCTAGAGGATGTGAAAACTATTTACAGGGGAACTTTCAGACGTCCGGGTTTCTGTAGGGCCTGGGATATTTTTGTTCAATTAGGTGCAACAGATGATTCTTATACCATAGGAAATTCGGAACATATGACCTACAGGGAATTCATTAATTCATTTCTTGCATTTCATGAAAGTGATTCAGTGGAGTTAAAACTAATGCATTATATGAAACTTGATCAGGATGATGTTGAAGTACTCAATAAGCTTGAATGGCTTGATATTTATAAAGATATTAAAATCGGGCTTAAAAATGCAACCCCTGCTCAAATTTTGCAGCAAATACTCGAACGAAAATGGACACTTCAACCCGAGGATAAGGATATGATTGTTATGTGGCATAAGTTCATTTATGAATTAAACGGACAGGATAAATTTGTAGAATCCTCAATGGTTGTTACAGGAGAAGATAAAGTAAATACTGCTATGTCTAAAACCGTAGGCTTGCCAATTGCCATTGCAACAAAAATGATCTTAAACGGTACCATAAAACTCACAGGAGTGCAAATACCAGTTACAAAGCAAATTTACCTCCCAGTATTAAAAGAATTGGAAGAATATGGGGTTAATTTCAATGAAAAATACTTTTAAGTTTAGCTCAATGAATTAAGCTGAAGGTTAAGAACTAAAAATTCAGGTAATAATCCTTGGTAAGCGAAATGTATTTATTGGTATAATGATGCCTTTGTTCATTTTCAATAATCAATTCTTGCTTCTCCAGATTTTCAACTTTTAGCTTAGAAAATTCAATCAGTAATCGCTTTGCAATTTTATTTGGTTTTGGAATTACCGTACACTGGCGTTTAATATAAAATCCCTTTGCAGTTGCCATGGTTATAAGAGAATCGGCATCAATTATTGGGATTATTAGTGATAATCTTCCAACGGGGTTCAATAAATTAAATGCAGAATCAATTAAATCATTAAAAGGTAAAAGGGAACTATGACGGGCATTGGCACGTGCTTCATTTTCTGGTTTTAAGGCATTGTGAAAAAAGGGAGGGTTGCAAACGATGAGATCATATTTATTTGGTAAAAATTCGGATTGTTTTTGTAGTGAAGTATGAAAAACTTCTATTCTTTCTTTCCACTTACTTTCCTGGATGTTATTAGCAGCCTGTTTAACTGCCGATTCATCAATATCAATGGCATCTATTTGAGCAATACATTTTTGTGCCAGCATTAATGCAATTAATCCTGTTCCACAACCTGCATCAAGTATGTTAAATGTGTTTTCAACATCAGTCCATGCACCCAGTAAAACTCCATCTGTACCTACCTTCATGGCACATGCGTGCTGTTTTACTGAAAATTGCTTAAAATGAAATGTGCTTTCTGCCATTGGATTATAACCCTTTACTTTAGTTTATAGTGTAAAAATAAAAAACCCTTCTGGTTCTGAAAGTTTTTTTCCATTATCTAAAGGATTCAAAATATTTTAAAATCTAATATAACAACCGAAAAGTTACCCCGGAGACTTAAATTCAGCGCCTGTTTTTTGATTACAAGATCCCGGCATTTGTAAAAGTTTAAATGCTTCAGTGCTGATGAAAAAAATGGGGGACTGAGATTTAAGGAAAGGAAAAATTAAACTTTTTTAATTTTTCATCAGAATTGCTCTTAGCCTGATTTTAGTGTTTTGGTCAGATACCCCGCCATCAGCTTTGTGAACATTTTTGCTTAAAATTGATATTAAGTTTTCGCTATCCGAATTTTCATTCCTCACTATTTTTCCTTAAATTAAGGTTATAGCTTTTTTATAAATGAGGGTAGTCTTCACTTTTTTAGCGGCAATATTTTATGTCCATATTTCCGGCCAGGAAATAGAACTTCAGTTGTAAAAATTCCGCTGTTGGTACAGGAAAAGCCAAAATCAGCCCCCAATACTGGCCGAAGGAGAAGTTGGCCATTATTATAAAAGCCTGTAAAATCAGTTTTTTCATCTTATTAATTTTTTACTCCACCACCAGTTTTTCTCTCCATACCTCATTTCCGCATTTAACATTCAGAAAGTAAATGCCCTTGCCTAAATGGCTGATGTCAATTTTGATATTACTGCCTCTCTGATGCTTGCGTTCCATTACTTTTCTACCTGAAATATCAAAAAGCTCAATAGAAATTGGTTCTGAAGTAATATTTGTTTTTATGGTTACAATGCCTTTTGCCGGATTTGGAAATATGGCAAACCCTCCTGAAAGTATTTCTTTAACCGCTAAGCCGGCATCTTCTGTTTCACAAACTTCAATGAAAACCATACTTGTGTCTCTGGTATTCTGATTTTCTGCGATCAGCAAAACCTTTTTTCTGCCTTCTTCTGAAAAATATACTTTTTGGTTTGCCTCAGTTGAGCTAGCCGGCAAACCGCCCTCAAATTCCCAGTGCAGAGAAGTATAGTTGAGGCTTTGGCTGGAGAATTGGATTTCATTGCAGCTTTCTAAAGTGTCGGATACGTAGGCAGCATAGGGATAATATTGGTTTGCTTTGGCTATAAAAATGCCCTTTTTGTCATTTGAAAATGTAAATGGCCCAAATGTGGCTTTTTGATAGAAACTTCCATAGAAGTAAAGGTTATTATTGCCATCAGCTCGAATCCTGTATCCATCTACATAATGATTTCCTGTAATATAATAAGTGTCTAATATATCTCCCTCCTGGTTGAATTTCAGGCCGAGGTAAACTGGCGTTAAACTATAATCCAAGCCCTGGCCAATCGCATTCAAATTTCCATCCTTATCAATGCTAACATCTTTAAGTCCACCTATGCAATTTATACCAGAGAGGTATTCAAGTTTTCTTTCTTTTGAAAACCTATAAAGCCCGAAACCTGATGGTATAAATATAGTTCCATCTTTAGTAACTACTGGTAGTCCAAATGGTGCCCTAAAAGGAGTTCCAAAATCATAAAGCCATACCGGCTCTAAATCAGCATTAAATTCAGCCATAAAGTATATTCCATAATATCCGGGGCATTCTAACTTAAATCCATTACCTAAGGATAATTCACCATACCTATCACCTTCTGGCTCAACAAATTCTCCGACACATCCGCCCATGATATACACATGCCCTGATGAATCCGTTGAAATTGACCATCCTGTCCCTCCCATTCCAGATTGGTAAACCTGCAGCAAATTCCCATCGGTAGAAATTTTTAAAATATACAATCCATCTTTTGAAAAGGAATGGTTTTCAAAGCTTGCTCCTTCATGTGCATGGCCAGTTATCCAGATATTTAAATCTTTATCTACATGGGCTTTACTCATTCTTATCAATTTTTGGCCTGAAAAGGTTTTATTCCATTTTACTTCGCCATTATTATCAATTTTTGATAAAATCCACTCTTTGCCATCATTTTTATTGGTAGTCATGTACAAGTTACCATTTGGGCAAATGCTAAAATCCCCACCAATCCCATCTAACTTCTTTTTCCACAATTCTTCGCCCTGAGTTGAAAATTTAAATAATTCCGCATCTTTATTATTTGTGTAAGGTTGAATAAAAATATTCCCTTCATCATCAACATCCATTGAATAAGAATATTCATTAAATTCCAACTCCTTTGCCCACTCCCAATACTGGCCGAAGGAGAAGTTACAGATGATCGTAAAAGCCAGAAATATGGTATATTTCATTTTTTCATTTATAAATTCACTTAATAATCAGCTACTTTATTTCACCATCAGTTTTGCCTTGGCCACCTTTTCTCCGGAATTAATTTTCAATAAATAAATGCCTCGTGAAAAAGCATTGATATCTATTGTTATTTCCTCCCCTGAAGAAAATTTATTTTCAAATACTTTTCTGCCCGAGTATTCAAATATTTCTATGTTAACTGAGCCTGATTTATCTTCAAGCAGAATGGTAAATCTATCTCCTGCAGGGTTCGGAAATATTGAGATGTTTAATGTTGACAATTCTTCAATTCCAGTTATCTCACCTATTTTTACTGTATTTGATTTTAAAGCACAGCCGACAGTGTCCATTACCGCTGTAAAATAGCTGCCATTGCCGCTTAAAGAAAGAAAGTAACCTGTTTCATCTTCCAAAGGATTATTATTTTTAAACCATTGGTTGCCGTAGGTTTTGCTGGAGTATAAAGTACTGTCCTCTACAGTAATATTAGGAGGATTTTGATAAGTGCAGTTACATAATGTAGAATCTTCAAGGATTAATTGTGTTAAGTCAATATTGATAATTGAATCTTTAATTTCACCATTAGTTGGATTAGCAAAACCTGGATTTGTTCTGGTAATAATCTCCTTCTCCCGGGTATTAACCATTTTAATGCTACAACCGGTATTCCCGTTTTCATCGGTTTTTATTAAGTAAGCTTTAGCTCGAGGATGATGCATTTCAAATGCGCCTCCTATAATAATGCTGCCATCCTTTAATTCATTTACCGTATAAGCTCTTTCAAAACCTTTTCCACCAAATGTTTTGCTCCAAAGAAAATTGCCCTCACTGTCCGTTTTTATTAAATAGGCATTTTCATTAGTCAAAAAATCATTAGTAAACCCGCTAATCAGAAAACCTCCATCCTTTGCAATTTTTAAATCCAGAATTTCATCATTGTTTGCGGTACCGAATGATTTGACCCATATTATTTCCCCGTTTCTATCTGTTTTTAATAAATAAATATCGTTTGGACTTGTGCCTAGAACAGGTTTAGTTACACCAGAAGAAATGAAATTTCCATCTTGTGTCATTCTTACTTTTGATATATGAAATGAAGGACCCAGATTCTCATACATCTTCATCCATTTTACATTGCCCTCCAAATCTATCATTAATAAGAAATTTTTAATATCTCTGGTCTTAAAACCAGAAATAATATAACCATCATTTCCAGCTTTCTCAATGGAATTTAAAGTAGTAAACCGGCTAAGATTTATAAATTTATGCCAAATGATTTTACCTTTTTTATCTACTTCTAAAATAAACTGATTCAGTGAAACAGATCCAATGATTATATAACCATTTGGGCTTTCTGCTATATCTGATATAAAAACCCAGGAATCACTTCCTTTTCTGAATAATTGCCTGGAAAATGAGATTTTCCCATTCTTAATACCAATGATGCGATTATATTGAGCTATTATAAATTCTGAATTACTTGTTAATAATGCCTTGCTTATCTGGCCAATACCTGGTATTGTAATTTTATTTTTTATTTCCAGCTTCTCATTTAACTCGAGAATAAAATTAAAACTATTATGCGTTCCTTGTGGAGCGAAACTGCCCAAAGCAAAAAATGTATTGTCATTTTTAGGAATGATTTCATTTATTATGGCAAAAGAATTTTCATTAAAAAAGAGCTTTTCAAATCCCTTTGCTTCTGCCGGAGGATTTTGAGAAAAAAGATTTAAATCAAAATAAAAAGGCTCTGAAAGAATACCACAATTGTTTTTATCTGTGTATTTCGCATGATAATTTCCGGTTTCTGGAGGTAATAAAGAACTTTCTTTTTCATTTGGAATTAAACTTCCTTCGAAGCACCAGGAATTCCCGGTAGGAGTAGAGGAAATTAAATAATTACCATCTCTTAATACTTCTGGTTTTTCTGGTAATGGATGAAGAAGTATCTCTTTCTCGAAAGTTTCTGAATGGGAGTTTTTATTTACCTTTAAACTTACCTTCTTTAATCCGGGAGCAGGAAATTCAACTACAGGATTAGTTTCTGTTGAACTTGAAGGAATGCCTCCTTCAAAATTCCATTCTAATGTCTGATAATTTAAACTTCTGTTAAAAAAACGGATTTTATGTGCCTGACAAACAGCGGAGGTGTCATACAGGAATTCCGGATGAGGATATTGACTATTTGCTTTGGCTAAATACAAGTGTCCATTATTACTATTAAGTTTTGTGTTTCCAAAATTCAATTCCCCTGAAAAGCTACCAAAGAAATAGACAATGCCATTCTTATCTGTTGCTATTTTATAGCCATAAATGTCTGTAGTTTTTGCAGAGACATAAAAAGTGTCTAACATTGCACCGTTTGGTGCCAGCCTTGAAGCAAAATGAGTATTTAAATTGTTGTCAGTACCCCGGCCTGAAAGGTAAATATATCCATCAGGCCCTATATCTAAGTCATAACAACTTCCTCTCCCCAGGCTTGCCCACCAAACTTCTTCTTTTTCTGGTGAAAGTTTTTGAATGCTAAAAGAACTTGCGGAAGCAAGAAAAATGCTGCCATCTTTTGCCACACGGAAAAAACTATAACTCGGCCTGAAGTTGGTGCCGAAATTTTTAATCCAAATGGGTTCTAAATCAGTGTTAAATTCTAATAAAAAATAATTGCCATAAGGTTCAAAGCAGGTTTGGCTAAAATCGCTGTTTAATCTAAAAGTTTTAAAACACCCTCCCATCACATAAGCCTTTCCTTGTCCATCTACTTCAATACTCCAACCCTCACCTCCTTCCTCAGACTGGAAAGTTTTTAAAACCTTGCCTTCAGGAGAAATTTTGGCAGCAAATAATCCGTTATTGTTAAATGTGATATTACCTAATTTTGTTCCGGCATTTGTTTTTCCTGTTATCCAGATGTTTTGGTCATAATCGATATATGGAGAGGACATAGATAAATTCGCAGTATCCTCTATAAATAAATTCCACTGTATAATTCCAATGGCATTAATCTTTGTTAATTTACAAGTATCCTGCCTGGAAGTTGTAACGTATAAATTTCCCGAAATATCAGCTTTTGCAACTCCCCCTAACTGGTTATAATTTTTATGCCACAATAGGCTTCCTGCGGCTGAGTATTTATGAATATGTAAATTGTTGTTATGATTGAAATTATAACTGCTTATATAAATATTTCCAAAAGTATCTATATCCAACTGCCTGGGATGGCCGGTTATTTCCAGCTCCTTTGCCCATTCCCAATACTGTCCGAAGGAACAGTTGGCAATGACCATAAAAGCCAGGAATACTAATTTTTGTAATAAAATTTTCATTTTACCTCATTTAATAAAAAAAGGTAAAAACAAGCCTGAAGCCAAAACAGGTATCTTGAAGAATACTGGTGGTTTAAGTGTTTGAAAATTAAAAGATGAGGATATAAATGCTCACAAATTTTGATTTTTCCACAGTTGAAGAACTTCTTCCATCTCTCCCCAATTTTTCTTAACTTAAAGCTTTGCCAACAAAAATATTAGCATGAAGGCTGCTTTCACCATCATATTATCAATAGGAGTAATGTTTTCTGTTTTGGCTCAAAAGCCACAGCCGGCACTTTCGCAGACCCAGGAATTTGCAATAGCAAAGCCGGCAGTTTACTTCACCGAAAACAAAGGCCAGATCCACGATGGGCATTACAACCCACGCCCCGATGTACTTGCAATGGGCATTAGTCCGCAACAGCAATTAAGCATTACAGCCAAAGGCATTTCACATCAGTTGAAAAGGCTGCATTGGAAAACAAAAGAAGATAAGGATTCCCTTTTTCCCCCTAATAAATTAATGTCCGAAAAAGAAGTGGAAAAAACCGAGTTTTACCGGGTGGATATGCATTGGATAGGTGCAAACGAAAAACCGGAAATAGAAAAAAACAAAGAACTCCCCGGTTATATTAATTACTACAATGTAACTTATGCAGAAGATGGAATTTTAGAGGTAAGGGATTATGAAGAGGTAATGCTAAAGAAAATTTACCCGGGCATTGATGTGCGTTACTATGGAACGGGAAACAGTATAGAATACGACTACCTCATTTCACCCGGTGCCGATTACAAACAAATAAAAATAAAAATTACAGGAACACAAGCAAAGCTCGACAAAGAAGGCAACCTACTTTTAGAAACACCTCTTGGAATCATAGCTGAAAGCGCACCTAAAGTATTTCAGGAAGGAAAGGAACTGAAAAGCCGCTGGAAGCAGTTTGGCAAAAACACCTGGGGCTTTGAAATTGAAGCATACAAGCCCGAACTTGCACTCTTGATTGACCCTGTGGTACGAGTTTGGGGAACGTATTACGGTGGCAGTGAATATGATAATGGCCTTTCCTGTGCGGTGGATGGGATCGGCAATGTTTATTTGGCAGGTTTTACATCCTCCGCCAATGCCATTGTCACTGCAGGGGCGCACCAAGCCACGTTTGGAGGTGATTGTGATGCCTTTTTGGTTCAGTTTAACAGCCTGGGCATCCGGCAATGGGGAACCTATTATGGTGGCAGTGGAACTGATTATGGCTGGTTCTGTGCGGTGGATGGCAGCGGCAATGTGTATTTGGCAGGTTGGACATACTCCGACAATGCCATTGCCACCCCGGGGGCGCACCAGGCCACGTTTGGAGGAAAATGGGATGCCTTTCTGGTTCAGTTCAACAGCCTGGGTGTCCGGCAATGGGGAACCTATTACGGTGGCAGTGAATATGATTATGGCTATTCCTGTGTTGTGGATGGAATCGGCAATGTGTATTTGGCAGGTGATACATACTCCCCCAATGCCATCGCCACCCCGGGGGCGCACCAAGTCACGCTTGGAGGTAATCGTGATGCCTTTTTGGTGAAGTTCAACAGCCTGGGCGTCCGGCAATGGGGAACTTATTATGGTGGCATTGGAGATGATTGGGGCTATTCCTGCGCGGTGGATGGCAGCGGCAAAGTGTATTTGGCAGGTGGGACATACTCCGCCAATGCCATCGCCACCCCGGGGGCGCACCAGGACACGCTTGGAGGTTATTATGATGCCTTTCTGGTTCAGTTCAACAGCCTGTGTGTTCGGCAATGGGGAACTTATTATGGAGGGAGTGAAAGTGCATGGGGCTCTTCCTGTGCGGTGGATGGGAGCGGCAATGTGTATTTGGCAGGTAATACATACTCCGATAATGCCATTGCCACCCCGGGGGCGCACCAGGCCACATTAGGAGGTGATTGTGATGCCTTTTTGGCGAAGTTCAACAGCCTGGGCGTCCGGCAATGGGGAACCTATTACGGTGGCAGTGGATGGGATTGGGACTCTTCCTGTGCGGTGGATGGGAGCGGCAATGTGTATTTGGCAGGTGTGACATACTCCGACAATTTCATCGCCACTCCTGGGGCGCACCAGGCCACGTATGGAGGTTATGGTGATGCCTTTCTGGTTCAGTTCAACAGCCAGGGCATCCGGCAATGGGGAACCTATTACGGTGGCAGTGGATATGATATTGGCAGGTCCTGTGCGATGGATGGAATCGGCAATGTGTATTTGGCAGGTTATACAAACTCCGCCAATGCCATCGCCACCATAGGGGCGCACCAGGCCACATTTGGAGTTTATGATGCTTTTTTAGTAAAATTTGTAGATTGTCCTTTCACCAAAGAGCTTACAGAAATTACCTGCAACTCCTTTACCGCACCGGATGGTATAACCTATACCAACAGCGGAATCTATACAACTGAACTTCCTAATCATGAAGCATGTGGCAACCATAGCGTCCTAAGCCTTACCATCAAGCTTACCATCCTTAACTCCACACAATCCAACATCACCCAATCTGCCTGCAATACCTACACCACCCCAGATGGCAAAACCTACACCCAAAGTGGTAAATACACTTCTATCATTCCCAACGCTGCCGGCTGTGATAGCATTATTGAAATTGACCTAAGCATCCATACCGCTGAAGTTTTTGTTGAAACAAAAGACACCACAATTCTACAAGGCACCTCCACTCCACTGAAAGTAAGCGGAGGGGTTTCCTATTCGTGGTACCCAAATATTGGCCTTAGTTGCAGCAATTGCCAAAACCCTTTGGCAGCGCCTGCAAAAACAACAACATATTATCTTATGGCAACTGCTGAAAACGGCTGTTTCACAAGGGATTCCGTTACCGTTTTTGTGGATGAGGATTTACATGTTTACATTCCAAACATCTTCTCTCCCAACGGAGATGGCCAAAATGATGTGCTTTATGTGCGGGGCAAAGGAATTAAAAATGTGCAATTTTTCATCTACAACCGCTGGGGCGAAAAGGTTTTTGAAAGCAACAATTTAAGCCAGGGTTGGGACGGCAGCTATAAAGGCGAAGCAGCGCCTATTGCTGTTTATGTTTTTATGGTGGATGCCATGCTGGAAAGCGGGCAAAGGGTTTTTAAAAAGGGAGATGTTACATTAATTAGGTAACAAGTAGTAGCAAGGATATACTAAATTCAAAATCATTAATTTATTATTGCTTTTTTTGAAAATTATTAAATGCAAACAAAAATTTTCCATCAGTAGTGGGTGCTATCAGCAAATTTGATCTAATTTAAATTGCAAAATAATAAAGCCTTGATTAAAAGAGTTTTTTAATATGAAATAGCCATGCACGAACCGTTCACAAACGCTAATGAATATAACATGGCTATCCCGATAAATCGGGATGACAGTTAAAAAACAAATGCTTTAGCATTCTTGAGTTCCTTAAAGGAAAAATTAAAAACGAATAAATTATATATATATGAAATAGCCATGCACGAACCGTTCACAAACGCTAATGAATATAACCATGGCTATCCCGATAAATCGGGATGACAGTTAAAAAACAAATGCTTTAGCATTCTTGAGTTCCTTAAAGGAAAAATTAAAAACGAATAAATTATATAC
>JACCXN010000020.1 GCA_013696965.1 Bacteroidota bacterium
CCCCTCAGTAAGCATTACTAGATCACCTTTGGGGGCAATTTGCGCTGGGACTTCTGTTACATTTACAGCAACCCCCACAAACGGTGGAACTACTCCTGTTTATCAATGGAAATTAAATGGGGCCAATGTGGGAACAAATTCTCCTACTTATACCAATGCTACCCTTATAAACGGAAATACTGTTTCCTGCGAGATGACATCGAATGCTGTTTGTGCCAGTCCAACAACAGTTGCATCTAATGTAATTACTATGACGGTGACACCAACTGTTACTCCCTCAGTAAGTATTGCACGTTCACCTTCAGGCACAATTTGCGCTGGAACTTCTGTTACATTTACAGCAACTCCAACAAATGGAGGAACTACTCCTGTTTATCAATGGAAATTAAACGGGGCCAATGTGGGAACAAATTCTCCTACTTATACCAATGCTACCCTTATAAACGGAAATACTGTTTCCTGCGAGATGACATCGAATGCTGTTTGTGCCAGTCCAGCAACAGTTACATCTAATGTAATTACTATGTCGGTTTCATTAACAGTTGCACCATCTGTAAGCATTTCTATGTCCCCGTCCGGAGAAATTTGTGCTGGAACTAACCTTACCTTCACAGCAACTCCAACAAATGGAGGAGTAAATCCAGGCTATCAATGGAAATTAAATGGAGCAAATGTGGGAACAAATTCTATAAATTATTCCAATTCTTCATTGGTCAGTGGTGATGTAATTCATTGTGAAATAACCTCAAGCTTAACATGTTCAAGTCCAGCAACTGCAAGTTCCAATACCATAACTATTACCATTTCTTCATCCATTACTCCTTCAGTTAGTATATCTCAAACACCAGCGGGGTCATTTTGCTCTGGCACTACCCTTAGCTTTACCGCAACACCTGCCAATGGGGGGTCTGTACCTTCTTATCAATGGTTATTAAACGGATCTAACGTAGGACCGAACTCAAGCACTTATTCTAGTTCTATGCTCAATGACGGGGATGTAATAAGTTGTATTATGACTTCTGAATTATCCTGCGCTAGTCCAACTGCAGCAACTTCTAATTCCATTACCATTACAGTTATTCCTAATGTTGTTCCTATTGTTAGTATTGCAGCATCACCTTCTGAGACAATATGTGAAGGAACTGCAGTTACATTTACAGCAACTTCTTCAAATGGTGGAACTAATCCTATATATCAGTGGAAATTAAACGGAATTAACGTGGGTACTAACTCTGCAACATATTTCAATTCTTCCCTTGTCAATGGAAATAGTATAAGCTGTGAAATAACATCTAACGCTGCATGTGCAAGTCCAACCAATGTTACTTCCAATACTGTGACCATGTCTGTAACCCCAACCGTTGTGCCTTCTGTAAATATTACTGCATCACCCTCAGAGACAATTTGCGAAGGGACTTCAGTTACCTTTACTGCCTTAGCATCTAATGGCGGTGCCGCACCGGATTACCAATGGAAACTAAATGGAGCAAATGTAGGAACAAATTCAAGTACTTATACCAATTCTACTTTACTTAATGGTGATGTACTTACTTGCCAAATGACTTCAAATGCCACTTGTGCGAATCCTCAAATGGCAACTTCAAATTCTATATCTATAACCGTAAGTCCAACTGCTGTTCCAACTGTAAGCATTGTAGCATCACCTACAGGAACAATTTGTGAGGGAACCACGGTTACTTTTACTGCAAGTGGAATAAACGAAGGCAACACTCCAATTTATCAGTGGAAATTAAACGGAAACAATGTTGGATCTAATTCTCCTATTTATACCAATGCAACACTATCCAACGGGAATACTATTACTTGCGAATTAACATCAAATGCTGCCTGTGCAAATCCAACAACTGTTTTTTCCAATAGTATTTCAATTACAGTAAGTCCAAGTGTTGTTCCTTCATTAAACATAAGCTCTTCGCAAACAGGTGTAATATGTAATGGAACCTCTGTTTCCTTTACTGCAAGCCCTGTTAATCAAGGAGCCTCTCCATTATATCAATGGACGTTAAACGGAACATTTGTTGGTACAAATTCAGCAACTTATTCAAATACATCTTTAAGTAATGGTGATGTTATTGTCTGCCAAATGACTTCAGATGCATCCTGTGCAAGCCCCTCCACTGTTACTTCCAATACAATAACTATTACAGCTAGTCCAAATGTTGTTCCCTCAGTAAATATTGTAGCCTCACCTTCAAGTGCAGTTTGCTTTGGAACTGCAGTTACCTTTATAGCTACCCCTACTAATGGAGGAGCAACACCAGTTTATCAATGGAAATTGAATGGTGTAAATGTAGGTACAAACGCTGCTTCTTATAGCAACTCGACATTGACAAATGGAAATATAATAAGTTGTGAAATAATATCAAATGCTCCCTGTGCAAGTCCAACAATGGCTAATTCCAATGTTATTTCCATGTCCATATCCAACATTAGTTTAATCACTACAACTTTTAATGCTTCCTGTTTTGGTTCGAGCAATGGAAATGCATCAGTAAGTGCAAACGGAGGACAAGCTCCTTATACTTTTTTATGGAATGATGCATCATCTCAAACAACAAATACAGCAAGTGCTCTGACTGCGGGCAATTACACGGTTATCGTTACAGATAACAACGGATGTGTTCAAACTTCAGAAGTTATAATTACTCAACCTGCTCCAATTAATTTAACTGTAACATCAGTTAGTAGTAAATGCGGTCAAAACAATGGAAGTGCTACTGTTCTTGCTTTGGGAGGAACGGGCATTTACACCTATTTATGGAACGATCCACTTAATCAAAGCACATCCACTGCAAATGCCTTAGCAGAAGGAATTTATACTGTAACTGTAATGGATGGCAATAACTGCTCTAAATCTACCGGAGTTCAAATTGACAATATTAGCACTATGGAACTAACAGTAGATATTAGCAGTGTTACTTGTTTTGGCGCAAACAATGGATCAGCTACTGTGAATGTAAGTGGCCCGGGTGGAATAACTTCTCCTTACTCTTATTTATGGAATGATTCATTATCTCAAACAACTCCTATTGCCTCCAATTTGACTGCCGGCACTTATAAAGCAACCGTTACAGACAATGGAGGTTGTTCACAATCAATATCTGTAATTATTCATGAGCCTTTAGCACTTTTAAATGCCACAACCAGTGTTAATACTAGTTGTGGTGATAACAAGGGGGAAATATCTCTTGAAACATCGGGTGGAATTGCACCCTATACATATCTGTGGAGTAATATGCAAACCACCAAGCAAATTTCACAGTTATTGGCAGGGGATTACACGGTTCTTACCAAAGATGCCAATAATTGCTCAAGAACGGATGCTGTGCTAGTTTCAGATAGTGTAACTGAAGATTGTTTATTCATTCCTAATGCTTTTTCACCAAATGGCGATGGGAACCATGATTTATGGGTAATTGGCAACAGTGACATTTATTCTCAAATTTCCGTAGAAATATACAACAGATGGGGAAACAAGGTATATGCATCAGATAATTATGCAAATGACTGGGATGGAATTAGAAATGGTGAAAAGCTTCCTGGAGGAGTTTACTTTTATACAATTAATTTAAATAATGGCCAAAAACCCATTTCAGGTTCATTAACATTGTTACACTAATTAATATTAATATGATTTTTTTGCTATGATAAAGCATGCATCAAACCATACTTACACTATTGATTATTACATGACATATGGATAAACAGGGAAAACAATAAAAAAACGAATAAATTAAAAATTATGAAATAGCCATGAAGCGAACTTTGCACAAACAGCAATGAATACAACATGGCTATCCCGATAAATCGGGATGACAATTAAAAAACAAATGCTGTAGCATTCATGAGTTCCTTAGAGGAATTATTAAAAACGAATAAATTATATACATATGAAAAAAACGATAGGTTTTATTGTATCCATTTCATTGATGGGTTGCTTTACTTTATCTGCGCAACAGTTACCTCTTATAAGCCAGTACGTGCAAAATGATTTTGTATTAAACCCTGCCATTGCAGGCAATAAGGATTATGCTCCCATTCGAACTTCAATACGGAATCAATGGGCCGGGTTAGAAGGAAACCCTAACTCGCAAACATTAAGTTTTCATAGTGCAATGAAGAACCCAAAAGTCGGAATAGGCGCTTTCCTATTTAATGATAAAATCGGGCCAATCTCCCAAACAGGCATAAGTGCCTCTTATGCATATCATCTTAAATTATCCAATGAGTCAAAATTATCCTTTGGGTTATCCGGCTTGCTCTCGATTCATCAATTAAATACAAATCAACTTAAATTTGATCAGCAAAACAATACAGACAATGTGCTAACTACAGGGGATTTCAAGGCTTATTATCCTAATTTTAGTTTTGGAACTTATTATACAGGAAAAAATTATTATGTAGGCTTATCCATACCTGAATTAATTCAAACCAAAATATCAAACTCCAAGGATTATTTTATAATTCAACAGGCCAGGCATTATTATTTAACGGGTGGATATAAATTCAAGTTGAATGAAAACTATACTGTTTTACCATCCTTTCTAATAAGATATGTAAGTGCCGCACCAATTGGAATTGATATTAATGCCTCTTTTGAAGCTTTTGAAAAATTCAATTTCGGTATTTCATATAGAAAAGCTGACGCAATTGTGCCTTTTTTCGGATTCAGAATTAAAGAAACTTACATTTTGTGTTACTCCTATGACATTACAATGAGCGGATTAAACAAACATACCAGGGGTTCCCATGAAATAACATTGGGATATAATTTACATCGTAAAAAATCAAATGCAAGCATTCAATAGTTGTGCATTTTAAAAAACTGTATAAATTCCTTAACTTAATAGTTGAAATTTTAATGCAATATTGAATGTATTGGTTATTTACCAAATAAAAGCAGGAATTTGATCAAAATCCAAATGAAAAAACAAATTAAATTAGTGACCTTTTTATATTGATACTTTCTGTTAGGCAGTACTATTGGTGATTACAGATTATTAAAGGCGATTTACAATTATTTACCCTTATAAAGAGCCTAGCCTTATTTTGTTTTTTTTGCAAAAAAGACTATTATTGTACTAGGGAAACTTTTAAATACAAGAATAAAGGATGGGAAATATTTACATAAAATCAGCTCTATTAATTTGCTTTTTACTTATCGCTAATTTATGCAAAAGCCAATCTAACGAGCTGAAAGAAACAAGCACTAGTTTTATACATGAAAAATCGAATACATTCCAATACATTTTAACGGGGTTAAAAACACCTTCAGATGCAGGGGATTTAGAAAGCATTTTCAAGACACGTCCAGGAATTTATGATGTTAAAGTAATTCTTTCTACACATACAATAATTATCTACAGTGAGCAAAAAATGCAGGAGACAGATATAAAAGAAATATTAAAATTTGCAGGGAAAGAAATTATTGGTAGTGAAAAAGAGTTGTCAAAATATTATTGAATGGCATATCTATTTTCTTGTGTCTTTTAGGAGAAAATCAAGTATAAATAAGAATACTAATTACGGGAAAAGATTTTTTCTTTTTAAAATACTTTAAGAACTTTTATGATGAGAATATTTCTATTTTTTTGTTTTGGATTCTTTTTTTTAACCAGTTTTGCTCAGGATTATAATATGCCAGCTGGCACAACAAATACATGTTCCGGCAATTTTTATGATAGTGGGGGCTCTGCGGGCTCTTATGGTAATAATGAATCAAAAACCACTACTTTTTGTTCTAATGCGGGGAATTGCGTCAGAGTAATATTTTCTTCCATTGCACTTTCTAACAATGATGTTTTAAAAATATATGATGGCCCAAACACCACCTCAACATTACTTGGCACATACACTAACACAACAACTAGCCCAGGGACAATTACTTCATCGAATGGTTGTTTAACCTTTGAATTCACCTCAAACAATAGCGGAATTAATAATGGATGGGCGGCAGCAATTTCATGTGTTGCTTGTCCCGTATTAAATTACAATATGCCAACAGGAACAACAAATACTTGTTCTGGTAATTTTTATGATAATGGAGGTTCTGGAGGGAGCTATACCAATAGTCAAAATAACACAACAACATTTTGTTCAAATGCTGGCAATTGCACACAAGTCACTTTTTCATCTTTTAATACCGAGAACAACTATGACATTCTTTCAATTTATGATGGACCCAATACTTCTTCTACTCTAATTGGATCATATAGCGGCTCTAATTCACCCGGAACAATAACCTCAACAAGTGGTTGTCTTACTTTTAGATTTGTTTCTGATGGATCTGTTACTTATACAGGATGGGAAGCCTCCCTTTCATGTGTAATTTGCCCTCCACCTCCAGTTCCACCTGCGAATGATGAGTGCACAGGTGCAGTAACCCTTGTTTCCAATACAACTTGCTCAAATACATCGGGTACTATTACCTTAGCAACTGCATCTTCACAGGCAAATACATGTGGAGGAACAGCCAATAATGATGTATGGTTTAAATTTGTTGCCACAGCAACAACACAAAACATAACAATTTCAAATGTTGCAGGATCTACCACAGATTTATATCATTCGGTTTATGGTGGCACATGTGCCAGTATTGGTGCTCCTCTTGTTTGTAGTGATCCCAACAGCAGTACAGTAACAGGTTTAACAATAGGAAATACATATTATGTCAGGGTTTTTTCCTGGGGTAGTGTAACAGCAAATGCAACTTTTGATATCTGTATAACAGGTTGCTCCAGTGGTGCAGCCAATGACGATTGCGCTGGAGCTATTACCTTAACCATGAATACTTTTGGGTCTTGTGCTTCAACTTCCTCTGGAAACGTAAGTTGCGCTTCTCCTTCTGGAACAAGCTCAGGAGCTTGCTTTGGAACCCCAAATGATGATATCTGGTTTAAATTTGTAGCTACCGCTAGCGCTCATACTTTAACCTTAACAACTTCTTCAGGATTTGATGCTTATATGCAATTGTATTCAGGCACCTGTGCTTCATTAACTTCCATTCAATGTTCGGATCCAAACACTTTTAATGCTTCCGGTTTAGTAATTGGTCAAACTTATTTTGTAAGAGTTTATTCTTATTATTCAAGCGCAATTACAAATGGAAGCTTAACGCTTTGTGTTGCTGAACCTCCTTCATGTCCAGCTAATTTGGGTTCGGGAAATATAACCATTGCCTCTTTGCCTTATAATGGAACAGGGCAAACCACCTGCGGAGCGGGTAATGAAATTACAGCCAGCAATGCTATAACCTGTGGAAGCGATTATTACTTAGGAGATGCAGATAAAGTTTACATTTTTACTCCCTCAAGTTCAGGTCAGGTAACGGTAACCTTAAACTCTACCCAAAGCTGGACTTCAGCTACCCTTTATGAGGGTTGCCCTTTTTCTGGTTCTTGTGTTGCATTTGTTCAAACCTCAAGTTCAGGCTCAAAAAACTTTTGTACCAGTGTTGTTTCAGGAACAACTTATTACCTGGTTATTGATGGCTGGGGTACATCAGGGGCTTGTATTTCAAGTTATACACTTAACATTACAGCCCCTTCATCAGGAGTGGCCAATGATTTGCCCTGTAATGCTACTTCATTAGCCTTAGGAGCTGCATCAAGCGGCACCAATTTCTGTACTTCAGGTGCTGGAGAACCTGCTGCCGCATCCTGCTGGACAAGTGGGAATTTAAATACCGTTTGGTATTCATTTGTTTCACCAGCCTCAGGTACTGTATATATTGAGGCTACCCCTTCAACTATCACTTCTAACCAGATTGCTTTGTATTCAGGAACCTGTAGTTCATTAACACTTGTTTTCTGTAATCAATATCCTGGTACAGGATGTAGTGGCACAACAGGAACCAATTCAATAATAAACGCAACAGGGTTAACTCCAGGAGCTACTTATTATATAAGAGTAGATGGAAGAAACGATAATACAGGAACATTTTCCATACTTGTTGACAATGGAAGCTCATCCGGAACCTCACCAGTACCAGGGCAAGACTGCCTTTCTCCACAAGTGGTTTGTAGTTCTGTAATGACAATTGGGAACCCTGGCTATGCCAATACCGGTAATATTTGTGATTTTACTGGAACAGGGAATTGTACAGGAGGAGAAAAAAATTCCGTATGGTATCAGGTTAATATTTCGAGCACAGGTAATTTCAACTTTACTATAAAGCCTAATGATGCGGCAAATGCTTCTTGCGGTGCAGAAACTGATTACGATTTTCTTCTTTGGAAAATATCAGGATCAGGTACCACAACCAATTGCAATACAATTTCTTCTTCAAGTGGTACAGCATTATTGGCTTGTAATTACAATAGTTATGGCGTAACTGGTGTTGCCCCTGGAGGGAACGCTCCGGCTCCTTATAACACATGTTTTGATGGGGCTTTTGAGCCTACGGTTTCGGTTACTGCAGGGGATGTTTTGTATTTAGTTATTCAGAATTTCTCAAGTAGTACCCAAGGATTTACCCTTGACATGACAAGCTCAGGATCAGGTGTTGTAAATTATACTGCACCTCCTACAGTTTATTGGACTGGTGGAGCAAATACTACCTGGACCAATGCTACTAATTGGGGTGGTTGTGCAACATATCCAATTTGTGGAATAAATGCGGTTATAACAGCAGCCTCCACAACTCAGCCGATTATTACAGGAACAGAAAATGTGAAAGATATAACCATTAACCAAGGCTCTACTCTTACATTGGGCGCTAATGCAATTCTAAACGTATGTGGGAATTTCACAAACAATGGAACATTAATTTGTGATCCCACTTCAACCATTAGATTTAATAATGGATCTGTAATTCATAACATAAGCGGTAGTTTAACAGGTGGAAATAAGTTAGGCCATTTGGTAATTGATAAAACAGGAGGAAGCGTAATTTTGAATAACAGTATTGATATTGGAGGCAACTTCACCACCTCAAATGCCACAAGTATTTTTAATTCAAATGAGGAATATGTTAAAATTGCTGGAAATTTTATTAACAACAGAGGAAATACAACTTATGTAAATACTGGATCTTCCGGAATTTTAGAATTCAATGGATCACAGGCACAGACTTACAATCAAGGTTCTCTTCAACTTGATTTGAATAATGTAATTATGAATCATACAAGCACAGGACTTACTTTGTTAACCAATATGCATGTAAAAGCTAACTCTGGAACATTAGTCCTAACTCTTGGTAAAATTATTACAAATGCATTTGAAGTGAATGTAGCAAATACAACACCCACTTCAGTAAGCACAGGAAACAGTAGTAGTTATGTTGAGGGTAATTTAAGAAGATCTTTACTTTCGGTAGGTTCTTATGACTTCCCTGTTGGTTTTTCAACAAAGGGTTATCAAAGAGCAAATGTTAATTTTACTGCTTCAACAAGTATAGGCAATTTACTGGCAAGGTTTGATCCTTGGGCAACTACTCCACCTACCCAGGGAGGAACAGAATGCGCAACAACCTACGATCAACCTTCAGAAAACAATGGATACTGGACAATTACTGCAAATGCAAATGCTGCCACAGGAATTTACAATTTGACTCTTTATCAAACAAGTGCAACAAATACCACAGGAATGGCTGCATGGACTGTTATTAAAAACCCTTCTATTGCTTCTGGGACCTGGTCCTTGAATGGAACTTGCGATCCTAGTTCAACTGCTGCTATTGTAAAAAGAAATAGCATGAGTGGCTTTTCAGTATTTGGTATAGCGCAGGCTTTAACTCCTCTTCCTATTCAATTATTAAGTTTTACAGGTAAAAACCAAGGAAAGGCTAATATTTTAGAATGGATAACTGCTTCTGAAATCAACAATGATTATTTCACAATTGAAAAATCTGATGATTCAAACAATTTTGAAGAAATGGCTATTATTGATGGTTCAGGAAACAGCAGGGATCTTATAAAATATGACCAGTATGATCACAACCCTTATAATGGAACAACCTATTACCGTTTAAAACAAACAGACTTTGACGGAAAATTTGAATATTCCGATATAGTGGCTGTAGAATCTACTAAAGATGATGAAATATTTACTGTTTTTCCAAACCCTGTGGCAAACACTGCCAATGTTTCTTTTCATGGTTACCAAACGGATGAAGTGGTTTTAAATATAATGGATGCAACTGGACGTTTAGTTTTAACCAAAAAGGCAATTTCACAAAAGGGGATGAATACAGTTAAAATAGATACAAGTAATTTAACAAGAGGAATTTATTTCGTTACTCTTATAACAAATAATGAAGTTTTAAAAACTAAGTTTATGAAAGAGTAGTTATCCTTAAGTAATTGCCCCTATAAACTCATTCTGAGTTTCACTAAAATCATTATAAAAAAGTCGTTCCTATTTAAGAGCGACTTTTTTTTATATTTACAAATGATTTATATTATAGATTGTGGAAGTAAAAAAACACCTGCAATAGTGCATGTGGTGGAAGAATTTGGGTATCAGGTAAAGGTGATTTCCATAGACCATATCCCTTCCAAATTCCCGGATGAAGCCAAAGCAGTTATAGTAAGCGGTTCTCCTGTATTACTGTCAAAAGTTGAAACCCGCGCGTTGATCGAAAAATTCCATTTCCTTAACAATGAAGAATTTCCTGTGCTTGGTATTTGTTTTGGCCACCAAATAATAGGATTGCATTTTGGAGCCTCAGTATTCCTGGGAAATCCTGTTAGGAAATCAGTAAAAATTGAAGTTCTGATTAAAGATGCTCTTTTCGAAAACATACCTGAAAATCCTGTATTTCTTCAAGATCATACTGAAGGCATTAGCTTACCGGAAAATTTTGTTCATATAGCTAAATCCAGGGAATACCAAGTGGAAGCCATGAGACATACCCACAAAAATATTTATGGTGTACAATTCCATCCTGAAGTTTCACCAGAAAACGGAAGAATACTAATAGGAAATTTTTTAAGATTAATACCTAATCTGCTTTAGTTTATGAACCTTATTTTAAATATTCAAAGTCATAAAAAATCATAATATTTGTATCAGAATTAAAACATTGAATTTAATTTAAAATTACAAGGGCTAATCCACTACTATATATGGCACTCAATTACATCTGGCTTGGCTTTTTCCTAATTGCATTTGTTGTAGCTTTAGTAAGACTACTGGGGTATTATTACCGTGAGAACATTGCTGAAATCACAGGAATTATTTTTGACAAAGCAGATGAACAAGTATTTACCGCTATTGTTGAAAGCACATTTAAAATGGCAGAAACAGGAGTTACAATTTCCATTTTCCTAATAGGAGTAATGACTCTTTGGTTGGGAATAATGCGCATAGGTGAGGCTGGTGGAGCAATTCATATTCTATCCAGATTTATTTCTCCCTTTTTCAGAAAATTGTTTCCGGAACTACCGGAAAATCATCCGGCAGGAGGTTCAATGCTGATGAATTTTTCTGCAAACATGCTTGGTCTTGACAATGCTGCCACTCCCCTTGGTTTAAAGGCTATGAACGAATTGCAGGAAATAAACCCCCAAAAAGATACTGCTTCGAATGCCCAAATAATGTTCCTTGTGCTCAACACCTCCGGATTAACTGTAATTCCTGTTAGTGTAATGGCCCTAAGGGCAGCAGGAGGGGCCGCCAATCCTTCTGATGTTTTTTTGCCTATTTTGCTTGCTACTTATTTTTCCACCCTTGCCGGTTTAATTGCTGTTGCTATTTATCAAAAAATAAATCTTTTTAATGCAGTTGTAATAAGTTATATAGGATCAATCACAGTTGTTATTGGAATAATTATCTGGTATTTCAGTACGCTTCCTGCAGAGGATGTTGGAAGAGCATCAGGAATTGTAGGCAACCTGTTACTTTTTTTAATAATCACCGGTTTTTTAACAATGGCTGCCAGAAAAAAGATTAATGTTTTTGAAACATTTATTGATGGGGCCAAGGATGGTTTTAATATCGCAGTTAAAATTATTCCATATCTTGTTGGTATGCTTGTGGCTATTGGCGTTTTTAGGGCATCAGGCGCGCTTGATTTCCTGGTAGATTCTATTGCAGCCCTGGTAAGTTTGACAGGCCTGGACACACGATTTGTTGATGCTTTGCCAACCGCATTTATGAAACCTTTAAGCGGAAGTGGTGCCAGAGGAATGATGGTGGAAACCATGGCGACCCATGGTGCTGATTCCTTTGCAGGAAAGCTAGCTTCGGTTTTTCAAGGTTCTACAGAAACTACCTTTTATACTTTAGCCGTTTACTTTGGCTCAGTAGGAATCCGAAAAAGTCGTTATGCAGTTACCTGTGGCTTAATTGCTGATTTTGCCGGTATTACTGCTGCTATTTTTATTGCTTATATGTTTTTTGGTTAACGCTCTCTTAAAAGGCTTTCTTTTCCCTAAACTAATATTTTCCCAGCCTTTTCAAGAGCAGAATTTATTCCTGCAGGATTGTTTCCTCCAGCCGTTGCATAAAAAGCCTGTCCTCCTCCTCCCCCTTGTATTTCTTTAGCAAGTTCACGAATTATGGAGCCTGCATTAAATCCTTTTTCCTTTACTAAATTATCAGCAATCATAACTGTAATGTTTGGTTTGCCTTTAATAATTGAACCTGCTACAAAAAACAAATTTTCCACCTCGCCTCTTAATTGAAAAGCAAGATCCTTAATGGCATCAGCTGAATCAATATCCACAGTTTCTATTATGGAATTTACACCATTTATTAACTGGATTTTGTTTTTCAATTCAGTTTTCAGGGCTTTTATTTTTTCCCTTATCAGAACTTCTATCTGGGCAGTTAAATCAGCATTTTGCTGTATGAGGTTTTCAGTGCTTTTTAAAACATCATTCGTTTTCAAAACATCCCTTAGATTATTAAGCAGAGATAATTCTGAATTTATAAGAGCTTCTGCTTTATCTGCTGTAAGGGCTTCAATTCTCCTGATTCCTGCAGCCACTGCACCTTCTGAAACAATTTTAAACAAACCTATTTGCCCTGTTGCAGAAACATGAGTACCACCACAAAGTTCAATGGAATAATCTTTGTCAAAAGTAACCACACGCACTGTATCGCCATATTTTTCGCCAAAAAGAGCCATAGCTCCCATTTCCCTTGCTTTATCAATTGGCACAACTTGTACGTTCAAGGCTATATTATCCCTAATCTTTTCATTAACAATCTTTTCAATTTCAGCTATTTGTTCATCCGTTACTTTAGAAAAATGAGAGAAATCAAACCTTAAGTTTTCTTCATTTACCAATGAACCTTTTTGCTCAACATGGGTCCCTATTACCTTTCTTAATGCCGCATGTAAAAGATGGGTAGCCGAATGATTGTTTTCAATAAGAGTTCTTTTCTTTTTATCAACAACAGCCTGGAAAGAGCCCAATAAATTTTCAGGCATTTTTTCTGCATAATGAACAATTACACCATTCTCTTTTTTAGTGTCAACAATATTGATGGTTGTATTGTCCTCTGTTCTTTTGAGTATTCCAGTATCGCCAATCTGTCCACCACTTTCAGAATAAAAAGGAGTTTGATTTAGCACCAATTGGTATTGTTCTTTCCCTTTTGATTTCACTGTGCGGTATCTGAGTATTTCAACAGGGGAATTCAACAACTCATAACCCACAAATTGAGTTTCCCTTCCTGGTTTTAATTCTATCCAATCACCTGTGTCCATGCTTGTTGCAGCTCTGGATCGGTCTTTTTGCTTTTGAAGTGCCTGATTGAATTCTTCCATTTCCACTTGCACCTTATTTTCTCTGGCAAGTAGCTGGGTTAAATCAACTGGAAACCCATAAGTATCGTATAATTCGAAAGCAAATTGACCATCAATATTTCCGGGTGTTTTAGATATGTATTCTTGGAACCTGACAATACCTTTATCGAGTGTTCTTAGAAATGAAATTTCCTCTTCCTGGATCACCTTTTTTATTAATGCCCTCTGAGAAATAAGCTCCGGAAATTCAACACCCATTTTTTCACTTAAAATATCAGTAAGCTCAAAAATAAATGGTTCTTTAAAATCCAAAAAACTATATCCATATCTAACAGCCCTTCTTAATATCCTTCGGATAACATATCCGGCACCTGTATTGGAAGGAAGCTGCCCATCAGCGATGGCAAAAGCAATAGCACGTAAATGATCGGCAATAACACGCATAGCAACATCCGGTTTTGCATCACTACTTGAATAATTAATTCCTGATTTAGCGGATAAGAATTTAATGTAATCCTGAAAAACATCGGTATCGTAATTTGATTTTTTTCCTTGTATTACCATGCAAAGCCTTTCAAAACCCATCCCTGTATCTACATGCTTTGCAGGAAGTTTTTCCAGGGAATTATCCGCTTTCCTGTTAAATTCCATAAAAACCAGGTTCCATATTTCTATAACCTGGGGATGGTCATTGTTAACTAAAGTTTTTCCATCAATGAGTCTTTTTTGAGCTTCATCTCTAATATCAACATGGATTTCCGAACAAGGCCCACAAGGCCCAGTATCGCCCATTTCCCAAAAGTTATCCTTTTTACTGCCATTAATAATTCTTTCCGGGGAAATATGTTTTTTCCAAAAATCATAAGCATCCTGATCGAAAGGCAGCCCATCCTCTTTGCTTCCTTCAAAAACAGTGATATAGATATTGTCTTTGGATATTTTATAAACCTCGGTTAATAGCTCCCAGGCCCAGTCAATTGCTTCCTTTTTAAAATAATCACCAAAAGACCAGTTTCCTAACATCTCAAACATGGTGTGATGGTAGGTATCTACCCCAACTTCTTCCAGATCATTGTGTTTCCCTGAAACCCTAAGGCATTTTTGAGTATCAGCAACACGTGGAAATTTTATTGGTGCATTTCCTAAAAACAAGTCCTTAAACTGGTTCATTCCTGCATTTGTAAACATCAAAGTGGGGTCGTTTTTTACCACCATTGGGGCAGATGCTACTATATTATGCTCTTTACTTTTAAAGAACTCCAGAAATGACTTTCTTATCTGATTTGAATCCATTTTTATCTTTTTCTTTCTATAAAACGCTTGAAAACACTATTAAATTCGGTTGCAAAAATAGATTTTTTAATTAACTTTGGCTCTGCTCCAATAAAAATAGGCACAAACAGTGCACTGTAAATAACAGGAAAAGCAAAATTAATTAAAAGTACCAAAGAAAATGTCGAAAATCAAGTACCGTTTCGATACCAAATCACTCACTTATCAAAGGGCAAATTTAAGCACCAAAGACCTTCTGCTTAAATTATTTTCCTATTTAGCAACTGGACTTGTTTTTTCTACCGTTGTAATTCTTTTTGCATATAAATTCCTTGATTCTCCTAAAGAAAAAAAACTAGAGCGCGATAACAAGCAATTGCTGCTTCAATATGAATTGTTAAATAAAAGAATCGCTCTTATTTCCTCTGTTTTAGAAGACATTCAACACAGGGATGACAATGTATACCGTGTAATTTTTGAGGCTGAACCAATTTCTGATAATATTCGAAAAGCAGGATTTGGAGGAGTAAATAGATATGTTGATTTAGAAGGATATACAAATGCTGATTTAATTATTGAAGCATCGAAAAAACTGGATAAAATATCCAAACAATTATACATCCAAAGTAAGTCCTTTGATGATGTTTTTAAAATGGCAAAAAACAAAACTGAAATGCTTGCCTCCATTCCAGCCATTCAACCTATTTCAAATAAAGATCTTAGAAGGCTTGCATCTGGTTTTGGCTATCGTACCCATCCGATTTACAAAATTCAGCATTTACATACAGGACTTGACTTTTCGGCTCCCACAGGAACTGAAATTTATGCTACCGGAAACGGAGTGATAGTTAGCGCTGACAGTGAAAGCAGAGGATATGGCAACAATGTTGTTATTGATCATGGCTATGGATATCAAACTTTATACGCACACATGAGTACCTTCGCTGTAAAGCCAAGGCAAAAAGTAAAACGCGGTGATGTTATTGGCTATGTAGGCAGTACCGGTACATCCACAGCCCCCCACGTACATTATGAGGTTATAAAAAACGGACAAAAAATAAATCCAATTAACTTCTTCTTCAATGATCTTACACCTGAAGAATTCCATCATATTATTGAAATATCAACACAGTCTAACCAATCCTTTGATTAAAGCCAATGCCGTACATAGAAAAAGAAATTGAAAAATTATATTATACTATTGGTGAGGTTTCAGAAATGTTCAAGGTTAACACTTCCTTAATAAGGTTTTGGGAAAAAGAATTTGAAATAATAAAGCCCCATAAAAACAACAAAGGAAACAGGCTTTTTACCAATACTGACATTTCCAATTTTCACGTTATTTTCCATCTGGTAAAAGAAAGAGGCTTTACCCTGCAAGGGGCAAAAACAAAATTAAAAGAAAATCAAAAAGATACGGTTGACTCAATTGAAATTATCAAAAGTTTAAATAAAGTAAAGCTTTTCTTGCTTGATGTAAAGAAGGAATTGTAATTTGCTTTATTTGCAACTAATCTCTTTCAGCCCTTTAAAAGCTAATTTAATTTCTGCAAGTGTAGCTGAAAGCTACACGGCAATTGGGCGTAGTTGAAAACTACGCCAAGCGCTAGTGCTACCTTAGTCGCTGGCAGAAAAGCAAAAGTCTTTTTTTTCATTTTTAAAAAAAATCAATTTTTACCGCTGGGCGTAGTTTTTAACTACGACCGAAAATTCAGGTAGCTTTCAGCTACTCTTGCAGTGTTTTTTAAATCGAACTCAGATTAATAATATTTTCCTTCTTTTAGATAATTGGATACATAATCTTCAATTCCCTCTTCAAGTGATGTAAAGGGTTGATGGTATCCCGCAGCAGCTAATTTTGCCATATTCGCTTTTGTAAAATATTGATATTTATCTCTAATATCCAAAGGTGTATCAACAAATTCGATTTCCGGCTCCTTTTTAAGTGCTGCAAAGGTGGCTTTAACAAGGTCCAGAAAACTTCTTTCTTTGCCTGTTCCCACATTATACAAGCCACACCAGGGACGAAAATTCATCAGGAATAAACATATGTCAACAAGATCTTTTACATAAATGAAATCCCTTAGCTGCCCACCATCCGTATAGTCTGGGTTATGGGAACGAAAAAGTTTAACTTTTCCTGACTCATTAATTTGATTAAAAGCGTGCATTATAACCGAGGCCATTCTGCCTTTATGATATTCATTGGGGCCATACACATTGAAAAATTTCATTCCTGCCCAAAATGGAGGGGTTATATGTTGTTCTAAAACCCACTTGTCGAAATCATTTTTAGATTCTCCATAAGGATTAAGAGGCTTTAAGGCCGATACAATTTCATGGCTGTCATCATAACCAAATTCACCTAGCCCATAAGTAGCTGCTGAAGATGCATAAACAAAGGGAATATGGTATTTAGTACACAAATTCCACAAGTCTTTGCTGTAATTAACATTCAATGAATCGAAAATATTTTTATCTAATTCCGTTGTATTGGTGCGTGCTCCAAGGTGAAATACAAATTTTATTTTACTATGGTTATCCTCAAGCCAACTATTCAAAACCATCCTATCCACTTTAAGCAAATAATTATTGTTGGAATAATTAAGACTCTTTTCCGGATTGCTAAAATCATCAGCAATTACAATATCTTTAAATCCTTCCTTATTTAACCTGCTTAATAAGCAACTTGCAATAAAACCTGCAGCTCCTGTAATTACTATCATTTATGTTAAAAATAAATTATTTGAAATAACTGGAATAATATTTTTTTCTTTGGCTTTGTCAAATAAGAGTTCAATTGCTTTTTTCCCTTCAATTCCTAAATTTAAAGAAAATTTATTTACATACAGATTAATATGGTCATAAATTACTTTTTCGTTTATTTCCTGCGCATTAAATTTAATGAAATCATACCCGGATAAAGGATTTGCCATTGCATAGGAAACACTTTGTTTTAAAACCTTGTTTATTTTATGTTTAATTTCATGTGGCAGACTTCTTTTTACTGCTATTCCCCCAAGTGGAATTGGCGCGCCTGATAAAGACTCCCAATACTCTCCCAAATCAATTACCTTATGTAATCCTTTTTGAAGATAGGTAAACCTACTCTCATGAATAATTAATCCTGCATCCACGCTGCCATTTATAACAGCATCTTCAATTTCAGAAAAAAGCATTTCAATTTTATTTTCCGCATCTTCCAGTGCAAGGTTAAGCAAAAAATTAGCTGTGGTTAATTTTCCGGGAATGGCTATTTTTTTATTTTTAAAAAAAGAAAGTTCTTTACCCGGCTCTTTTGAAATAAGTATAGGACCGCAATTATTTCCCAAAGCACTTCCTGAATCAAGCAATTCATATTTTTCAGTTAAAAATGCAAAGGCATGAAAACTGAGTTTAATAATATCTGTATCCCCATTAAATGCTTTCTTATTCAGCTTTTCCACATCGGCCATTTCCAGGTCGAAACTTAATCCATGGGTATCTATCTTTTGATGCAGCATAGCGTCAAAAATAAATGTATCATTTGGGCAGGGAGAACAAGCAAGGCTTAATTTCATTTTTTTTTAAGGACTTTAAAATTTTATCACTTTCATCAGGCAAAAATAAGAATAACAAACTGCTATTTTCTTTTCTATTTTGTGTTGTTCACCTAAATTAAGAAAAAAATGAATTCTTATTAATCCATCAAATTAAAATAAATTTCATGGAAAACAATTTTCCAAAGCTTTAATGACTATTGAAAAAACTCCTAAAAAATTGATAAGGCATCAGTCCATCGTACCTCTTTTAACTTTTCGCATTTTTGCAAACTTCCTGATTTTAAATCACATAGTCAAACATAGATGAAGTGAATTATTTTTATCCTTATATTTATATCTTAACCTAATTATGAAACATGAAAAAAACATACTTATTACTCGTATTTGGAATAATCAGTATTTCAACTTACGCCCAGCGTGTTACAAACTATCACTTGTTTACCAAGAACCTTCTACCAGAACTGGCTGAATTAGAAGAAAAACCAGTAAAACTGACAGAAACGATAAATGCATCAAGGGCAATGTTTGACACCATTTATTACGATGATTTCAGGAATGGGCTGGCAGGAACCAATGGGGCGTGGACAGCAAATGCTGTAGCTGCCTTTTGCAATTGGAAACATACCACATTGCCTCCTCGAGGTCAATATTCAACAACTATTGGAACCTTGAATTCTACTTCAAAAGACAATGGTTATATGATATTGGATGGAGATTCTGCCAATACTCCTCAATCTTGGTTTGGATCGGGTCAACTTCCTGGCTCAATGGGGACAAATTCAAACGTTGTTAATGCATACCTTGAAAGCCCCATAATTAATTTTTCTGATTATCCTGGTGTAATTCTAACTTTTCAGCATGCTTTCAGATATTGCTGTTCAAATGCAAATATAGTTTTGGAGCTAGAGGTAAGCAATGATGGAGGAAGTACATGGACTACTTTTAATTTAAGGGATCAAATTAATGCTAATACTCCTACAACAAATGCTTTAACAAAATCAATTAACATTTCTGCTGTTGCAGGAAATCAAGCCAACGTTAAACTAAGATTTCATAAAACTGGAGCAAGCCATTATTATTGGATGATTGATGATGTTTTACTTACGGAGGCACCGGAAAATGATATGGTACTTGAACGTCCTTATATCGATTTGGCAGGAAGGTCAGGATATTATCATCAAACCCCAATTGGCAATGTTAGCCCTGCTTCATTTTACGGGGCAGTTTTTAATAATGGCAACGCGGTTCAAAATGATGTGAAACTGAATGTTGAAATAAGTGATTCAACAGGCGGAATTGAATACAACAAAACCAATATAGGGAAAATATTGAATACCCTGCAAAGAGATACTTTGGAAATTATAAGTCCAGACACATTCACACCTTTAAAAACCGGTGCGTATACAGCTGTTTTCAATACCCTTCAGACTGAAATTGATGAAGTTCCCTCAAATAATGTTAGAACATTAAATTTCGCAATTAGCGATACTGTATTTGCAAGAGACAACGGACTTGGTAATTCACAAGTGGGGCCAAGTAGTTATGTGGGGGGAAATGTAGATGCAGCAATGATTGGTGTTCTTTATGAAATAACTTCTTTAGCAGAGTTAACCTCCATGAGTGTGTTTATTCATGCTAATACAGCTAATGAAACAGCTATTATCGGCAGGGTGTTCAGTTACGATCATATTGCAGATACTGTAAAAAATCAGCTTATGGAAACTGAAATCTATGATGTCCTTGATACTACCAGTAAAGGCAAATGGGTTAGTCTTGAATTTAAAGACAAAAATGGCATTGTGGACATGATTGACTCAGGGAAAACAGTTTTAGTTGCTATTCAGGTTTATGGGATAGATGTTGCAACAAGTAAATATGTTTTTACCAGGAATGATATTACAACCTACCATAACGGCTGGTTGGTTTCCCGCACCTTCTTTGCCAATTCCTGGGGATGGAATAGCAGTACTCCCTGGATAAGACTTAATGTTGCATTTAGTGATGTAGGAATTAATGAAACTTCAAAAACAGATTCTGGAATTAAACTTTTTCAGAACCAACCAAACCCCGCACAGGATCACACAGCAATTTCTTATGTAATAAAGGATTTTGCAAATGTGAAACTTAAAGTATATAACATGACAGGTAGAGAAGTATTAAATGTAAATGATGGACCCAAATCACCTGGAAGCCATACTATCAATTTAAATACTGCTTCTCTTTCCGGTGGAGTTTATTATTATACTTTAACCGCAGGAGACAAGAATACCACAAAAAAAATGATTGTTATCAAATAAAAAACCAGGTAACTAATTAAGCAAAAAAAAACCGGAAAATTTTCCGGTTTTTTTTTGCTTAAATGATATAAATTAAATTCTTCCGCCTTCTTTAAGTTTTTTCATGAACTTGGAAGCATAAACAAAATCATTTATTTCCAAATTATCCGTGTGCAGAATATCTTCTTTATTTCCTTTCCACCAAATTTCTCCTTTATACAGGAAATTTATGTAATCCCCAATTTCAATAACTGAATTCATATCATGGGTAATTACAATGGTGGTCATGTTGTATTCCTGGGTGAGTTCTGCTATTAAATTATCTATAATAATTGCAGTAGTTGGGTCGAGGCCGGAATTAGGTTCATCGCAGAAAAGGTATTTTGGATTCATTGAAATTGCCCTGGCAATAGCAACTCTTTTTTGCATCCCACCGCTTAATTCAGCGGGAAACAATTTCTTTGAATTTATCAGATTTACTCTTTCCAGGCAAAAATCCGCCCTGTCCTGCTGTTCGGCAATAGTCATAGTGGTGAACATTGAAAGGGGAAATTTTACATTCTCCTCAACAGTCATATAATCAAAAAGAGCCCCGCCCTGAAAGAGCATTCCCAGTTCTTTCCTTATTTCTTTTTTTTCATTTAAAGGCATGTTCAGAAAATCGCTGCCCTCAAAAAGCACATTCCCTTGATCAACATCATGCAATCCTACCAGGCATTTCAACAAAACTGTTTTGCCTGATCCGCTCTGACCAATAATTACATTAACATTTCCTTTTATAAATTGAATATTGATATTCTTAAGCACTGGAGTGCCATTGAACGATTTTATTAGATTTTTAACCTCTATCATACAAGCAAAATTTGTGTAATGAGGAAGTTGAACAGCAATATAACAATGCTGCTGTAAACTACGGCTTTTGTACTGGAAACACCCACTTCCAAAGCTCCACCTCTTGTGAAATAACCATGGTAAGCAGAAACAGAAGTAATGATAAATGCAAATACAACAGTTTTTATTAAAGCATAATTAATGTGATAAGGCTTAAACTGGTACTGGATTCCATAAATATATTCATAGGAGCTAACTACTCCGGTAAGTACACCAAAAACCCATCCTCCAAAAATACCAAGGAACATACTCAATATTATAAGAAATGGATTAATAAAAACAGCGGCTAAAATTTTAGGCAGTATTAAATAACCAGAGGAATTAATACCCATAATTTCAAGGGCGTCAATTTGCTCTGTAACTCTCATTGTTCCTATTTCAGAGGCGATATTAGAGCCAACCTTTCCTGCTAATATCAAACTTACTATTGTAGGGGAAAACTCAAGGATTATGGAATCCCTGGCGGCAAAACCCACTGCATATAAAGGAATCCAGGGATTATCGAAACCAACCGCAGACTGAATTGTAATTACTGCGCCCATAAAAATGGAAATAATGGCCACAATACTAAAAGATCCAATTCCCAGGGAATCAATTTCTTTAAGGGTTTGCCACCAATAAACCTTAAAATTTTCAGGTTTACTGAAAGCTCTCCAAATTAAATGATAATACCTGCCTACGTGAAAAAATAGCTTCATTTAAAAAATATTCAACAATTGCTCAAATATCTTAATTCATTGGGGATTAAAAAAATTTAAAAATATCTATTCTAACAATACGTTGTGTTAAAATAAAAATAACGATTAACTTTTTTACTAATTATGCCCTTGTTACTTTTACCTTTTTCAATAAAACATGATTTTACAAAAGATATATAAACGCTGTTTTTTACTTGTTCTTGCAGCTTTAATAACCTTATCTTCGGGTTGTTCTTTGTTAAGGAAAAAGAATCGTTGCAATGATTGTCCAAAATGGAGCAATTTGTTAAGCAACAATAAGAATTGTATATAATAATTGCTTACTTTTGCCTTATTAAGAATTAATCTAAATAAAATGAACAATTGGCGTAAGCTTTCTGATCTCAAAATAGGTGAATCTGCTGTTATTGAAGAATTTTCCGATGATTTTCTTTCTCTTAAATTTTTGGAAATGGGTTGCCTTCCTGGTGAATCAATCACACTGGAAAGAATTGCACCCATGGGAGACCCGATAATTGTAAATGTATCCGGTTACTTAATGACTATGAGAAAATCAGAAGCCAAAACTATACTGGTTTCCTATTTAGGATCAGCATAAATAATGTTATAAAATTTGCCCGTGCCAATTGCTGCTGATAAAAATACACTTGCCCTAAAACATAATGCAATTTCATCCAAACCAGTTAAAATTGCACTTGCTGGCAATCCAAACAGTGGAAAAACAACCCTGTTTAATTCCTTAACAGGATTAAATCAAAAAATTGGAAATTTCCCGGGAGTAACCGTGGATAAAAAAACGGGTAAATGCATTTTGCCCAATGGAAGGGAAGCGATATTAACAGATCTTCCTGGCACTTATAGCCTGTATCCAAAATCAATTGATGAATCCGTTACGCATAAAGTGTTGTGCAATCCTGCCGATAGTGACTTTCCTGACATAATAGTGGTTGTTGCAGACGGGTCTAACTTAAAAAGAAACTTACTTCTAGCTACCCAAATTATTGATCTTAAGATTCCATGCATACTGGTTCTTAATATGATGGATTTGGTTTTAAAACAAAAGAAACAGATAAATATTGAATGTTTATCTCAAAAGCTGGGAATCAAGGTAATTTCAATGAATGCCAGGGAAAGTAAAGGGATTCTTGATTTAAAAACAGCAGTTCAAGAACCATTGGAAAAACCTGCATTTTCAATTTATGATATTCAGTTATCCTCTCCCGATTTTTCATCTGATATTAACGCCTTATTTAAAAACTCAACTAATTCAGCATACAGCAATTACCAGTTGGCCTGTAATTTTAAATTAAGTGAGGAAAAAGAACATGAATCGGATATAAAAACAATTGCTGAAATTATTCACAAACACAGTTTCAATGAAAAGCAGCACCAGAATGATGAGACTTTAATACGATACAAGTTTATTTCTGACCTTCTGTTCAACTGTAGTTCATCAGAACATTTGGTTGAACAAAACAATTTTACCTCAAAAGCAGATAAAATACTTACGCATAAAATAGGGGGGTTTTTAATCTTTGTGGGTATAATGTTCCTGATTTTTCAGACAATTTTCAATCTTTCGGTTTATCCTATGCAATTTATTGAGTGGAGCTTTATTCAGTTGTCCATTTCTGTATCTTCCTTAATGCCTCCAGGGATTTTAAACAGCTTGATTGTAGATGGCGTAATTGCAGGACTAAGTGGAATAATGATCTTCATACCTCAAATTGCATTTCTTTTTGCATTTATAGGAATAATGGAGGACACGGGTTATATGGCAAGAGTGAGTTTTATTATGGACAGGCTCATGCGAAAATTTGGTTTAAATGGAAAATCTGTTATTCCCCTTCTAAGTGGAACTGCCTGTGCCATTCCTGCTATTATGGCAACCCGAACAATAGGAAACTGGAAAGAAAGAATGATTACAATTATGGTTGTCCCTCTTATTAGCTGTTCGGCCAGGATTCCCGTTTATACCCTTTTGATTTCCCTTGTAATTCCTTCAAGTAAATTGTTAGGGATTTTCAACCTTCAAGGGATTGCACTATTAATTTTATATTTAATTGGATTTGCAGGGGCAATAGCAGCAGCATTTGTGTTTAAACTAATTCTTAAATCAAAAGAACGCAGTATTTTTATTATGGAAATGCCTGTTTATCGTGCTCCACGATGGTCATCCATAGGATTAACTATTTTTGAAAAAACAAAAACATTCGTATTTGAAGCAGGAAAAGTAATTATTGCAATTTCCATTATTCTTTGGGGGTTATCTTCTTATGGCCCCTCTGATGATTTTGCAAAAATTGAACAGAAATACAAGAAAAATCCCAACGCAACTGAAGTTGAAGAAAAAATGGCATCCGATAAACTTGAGGCTTCGTATGCAGGAAGATTTGGAAAAGCAATTGAACCGGCAATCAAACCCTTGGGTTTTGATTGGAAAATAGGCATTGCCCTTATTACCTCTTTTGCAGCCAGGGAAGTATTTGTAGGAACGATGGCAACAATTTACAGTGTTGGTGATCCTGACAATACTTCCTCAATCCGTAAAAAAATGTCAGCTGACACGAATACAATTACAGGTAAAAAGACCTATAGCCGAGCAACAGGTATTTCTTTAATGGTGTTTTTTGCCTTTGCATTGCAATGCATGAGTACTTTGGCTGTAACCCTAAGAGAAACAAAACATTGGAAATGGCCCCTATATCAGTTTCTTTTTATGGGAGCAATGGCCTATGTGGCAAGTTTTATCGTTTTTAATTTATTTAAATAAATTAGTAAATGCAGGTATTAATGGATTTTGGTGATTATTCTGATTTGGAGCTGCACTACAGGCAACTTCTCTTACCTTATGTTCCCCAGGAAACTATTTTTTATTTATGCAGATATTTTTCACAAAAGCCTGTTGAAGTACAGATTACCAGGAGCAGAAAAACCAAGTTTGGCGATTTCAGGCCTTCTTTAAATGAAAAATTGAATAAAATAACCATTAATAAAGATTTAAATCCTTATTCATTTATTATTACCCTTATCCATGAGGCTGCTCACCTTGAATGTTGGTTAAAACATAAAAACAAAATTAAGCCCCATGGAAAAGAATGGAAAATGAACTTCAAAACACTCATGGAACCCTATATTAAACTTGAAATTTTTCCTGTTGATGTTGTTTCTGCCCTTAATAATTACCTTGTTAATCCTGCTGCTTCGAGTTGTTCTGATATGGCCCTGATGAAAGCATTAAAAGCGTTTAACCCGGTTAGGGATGATGTTTTTTTTCTTGAAGATATTCCCGAAAACACAATCTTTATGCTTAACAACAACCGTATTTTTCAAAAAGGTGTTAAAAGAAGAAAACTATTTAAGTGTAAGGACTTGAAAAATAAAAGATTTTATCTTATCAATCCTTTATGTGAGGTAAAACCAATAAATAATTAATAGCGAAACAGGCTGTTATTAACCCTGTTTTACTATTTTTGCTTAAAATAAAAAACAAGCTAATTTACTGAAACAATGAATCAGAATTTGACAGAAAAAACCCCAGCTAATTTAAGAGTATCCAAAATGGCTGAAAACCTTATTGGGTCAGAGATTATTAAATTAGCAAGTGAAGTTACAACAAAAATAAAAAATGGAGAAAAAATATATAATCTAACCATTGGTGATTTTAATCCAAAAATTTTTCCCATTCCAACTGAATTAAAAAATGAGATTATTCAGGCTTATCAAAATGAAGAAACCAATTATCCACCTGCCAATGGAATTGCGGAATTAAGACAAGCGGTTTCCTCCTTTATTAAAAGATACACTGATCTTGAATATTCTGCAGATGAAATATTAATTGCCGGTGGGGCAAGGCCGTTAATTTATGCTACTTACAAAGCTTTAATTGACCCGGGTGATGTTGTATTGTTTCCAGTTCCATCATGGAACAACAATCATTATTGTCATCTTTCAGAAGCTCAACAGGTTTTTATTGAAACCAAAGCAGAGAATAATTTTATGCCCTCAGCTGAGGAACTACAGCCATATATTGCAAATGCTCAAATGCTCGCTTTATGTTCTCCCCTTAATCCAACCGGGACAACTTTTACCAAAGAAGGTTTGAAAAAAATATGTGAAATGGTTCTTGAAGAAAATAAGAGAAGAACCCATGGCGAAAAGCCCTTATATATTCTTTATGACCAAATATATTGGGCTTTAACTTATGGTGATACTAAACATTATGATCCTATTAGCCTTTATCCTGAACTGAGGGATTACACCATTTTTATTGATGGTTTATCAAAGGCTTTTGCTGGTACAGGTGTACGGGTTGGATGGGCATTTGGTCCACAAAGAATTATTGATAAAATGAAATCTATTCTGGGCCATATTGGCGCTTGGGCTGCAAAGGCAGAGCAAGTAGCATCAGCAAAATATTTGAATAATACAGAAAAAACAGATGAGTTTTTAATTGCTTTCCGTGGCCAGATACAGCAAAGGCTGCAGGGATATTATGCAGGATTCCTTGCCCTTAAATCGGAAGGATTTGAAGTAAATGCAATTGCTCCTCAGGCAGCGATTTACCTCACTGTTCAACTAAATCTTCATGGATATACTACCGATCAAAACACTGTTTTAACAAATACAAGTGATATTACAAAATACATTCTGGATGAGGCTAAAATAGCAATTGTTCCCTTTTCGGCCTTTGGAGCTTCGCAGGATTCCACTTGGTACAGGATTTCTGTTGGAACAAGTACTATTTCTGACATTGATGGCGTAATTAGCAATTTACGCATTGCTTTGAAAAAATTAAAAAAATAATTTTAAGCTGTAAGCATTACATTTTATTTTTTTAGGGAGGTCTTTTTACTTTTTAATTTCAGTGAATTAGAGATAATCAAAAAATGAAAAATAATTATTGTGTTATAATGGCCGGGGGTATTGGCAGCAGATTTTGGCCAATGAGCAGAACAGCTCATCCCAAACAATTCCTTGATATATTAGGAACTGGTCGTACTTTACTTCAACAAACATACGATAGGTTTTTACTACTTTGCCCACCAGAAAACATTTATATCGTAACCAACGAAGATTATACTAAACTGGTAAAGGAGCAACTCCCGGATTTAAACCAGGATCAAATATTATCAGAACCAGCAAGAAAAAACACTGCACCATGTGCTGCTTATGCGAGTTATAAAATAGGAAGTATTAATCCTGATGCAATCATTGTTATTGCTCCTTCAGATCATTTGATAACTAAGGAAGAAACATTTGTTAAGGCAATTAATTCATGTATTTTAAAAGCTCAGGAAGAAGACTGTCTTGCAACCCTTGGTATTAAACCAACCAGGCCCGATACTGGATATGGATATATTCAATTCTATGAAACAGAATGGAAATATGATAAAAGACTAAAAAAAGTTAAAACCTTCACAGAAAAGCCAGATCATGAAATGGCAAAATTTTTTATCGAGAGTGGCGACTTCCTTTGGAATTCGGGAATCTTTATTTGGAGCTTTAAAAGTTTTGTAAAAGCACTGGAAAGGCATTTACCTGAAACTGCTGCTGTTTTTAAAGAAGGCATGGATAAATACAATACTCCTGCCGAAAAAGCTTTTATTGTTCAGGCTTACGCACAATGTTCAAGCATTTCAATAGATTATGCCATAATGGAAAAGGCAGACAATGTATATGTGCGTTCTTCTGCCATTGGCTGGTCTGATTTGGGCACCTGGGGTTCACTTTATGCCAATTCAAAAAAAGATGAAAACAGGAATGCTGTTGTAGGAAATAATGTAATGCTTTACGAATCATCAAACTGTATTGTGAATGTTCCTAAAAACAAACTTGTGGTAGTACAGGGATTGGAGGATTATATAATAGTTGAATCTGATAACATACTGCTTATTTGCAAAAAAGAAGATGAACAACAAATAAAGACCTTTGTAAATGAAATTAAAATAAAAAAAGGAGAGAAGTATATTTGAACAGTCAAAATTCAATTGTGAAATTGAAATTACAAATGCTTTTGTTTTAAACACAAATAAAATAAATAAGGGCTTAAAAACCATAGTTAAAAACCCTGAATTCTAAGCCCTTATTTATTTACCAAAGGCATTTGATTATAAACTTCCCCTAGCCTCTTTATGAATTCTTCTCTTCGATTTTAAATAGAGCCTATCATTTCGTTAGGATTAACCCACTGGGTAAATTGATCCTCGGTAAGCAATCCAAGTGCAATGGCTGATTGGCGAAGTGTACTACCTTCCTTATGTGCTTTTTTAGCAATTTTAGCAGCGTTTTCGTATCCAATGTGTGGATTCAGGGCTGTTACAAGCATAAGTGAGTTTTCAAGGTTTTGTTTTATTCTTGCATGATTTGGTTCTATTCCTATGGCGCAGTTTTCATTAAAGGAAACACAAGCATCTCCAATTAACCTGGCTGCCATTAGGAAGTTGTAAATCATTACTGGTTTAAAAACATTTAATTCAAAATGTCCGTTCATCCCACCTATGGTTATTGCCGCATCATTACCAATTACCTGAGCACAAACCATAGTCATGGCTTCACATTGAGTAGGATTAACTTTACCTGGCATAATAGAAGAACCAGGTTCGTTTTCAGGGATATTTATCTCTCCAATTCCACAACGAGGGCCAGAGGCAAGCAATCGAATGTCGTTTGCTATTTTCATAAGGCTTACTGCTACGGTTTTTAATGCTCCTGATGTCTCAACAATTGCATCATGGGCAGCAAGTGCTTCAAATTTATTCTCTGCGCTAACAAAAGGTATACCTGTAAGCATTGCAATTTTTTCAGCAACAAGCTTTGAATATCCTTTTGGTGTATTAATTCCTGTTCCCACAGCCGTGCCTCCAAGTGCGAGTTCAGAAAGATGCGACAAACTGTTTTTTATAGCTTTTATACCATGATTCAGTTGTGCAGCGTAACCTGAAAACTCCTGGCCAAGGGTAAGTGGAGTTGCATCCATTAAATGGGTTCTGCCAATTTTAACAATTTCATTAAAATCAATAGACTTTTGGGAAATTGTATCGTTTAAAACCTGAATTCCCGGAATTGTGGTTTTTACAATTGATTTATACGCTGCAATATGCATTGCAGTAGGAAAAGTGTCGTTTGAAGATTGTGATTTGTTTACATCATCATTGGGATGAATAAATGTTTTACCTTCTCCCAATTTATTTCCCTGCAGTACATGAGCACGATTGGCAATTACTTCATTCACATTCATGTTGGACTGCGTTCCAGAACCTGTTTGCCATACTACCAGGGGAAACTGATCATCAAGATGACCTGCAAGTATTTCATCGCATACTTTTGCAATCAATTCTGCTTTATCATTTGCTAAAACTCCTAACTCACAATTGGTTAAAGCTGCCGCCTTTTTAAGGTAAGCAAAAGCTCTTATAATTTCAACCGGCATTAATTGTCCGCCAATTTTAAAGTTATTTCTAGAGCGCTCTGTTTGTGCCCCCCAATATTTATCTGCAGGAACATTAACATCCCCCATTGTATCTTTTTCAATTCTATATTCCATGGCCTTTTGTATTATATGAGTATTTGTTTTGTTGTATCAAGAGATGAATAACATCTGAATATTTTAATAAAATCGATTAAAAAAAAGCGCCCTCACTTTTTGAATAGGTCTGCTATTTTTTCAATATCCCTGCCAACAACAGCCCTATTGCCTTTTACAATGATAGGACGTTCAATAAGTTCTGGGTTTTCCAACATAATATGAATCCATTCATCGTCTGATAAATTTAAATTTTTGAGCTTTTCCTTATACAACTTTTCCCCTTTTCGCAGTAATTGTTCAGGCTTCATGTTAAGTTTTGCCAATACTTTTTTAAATTCTTCAATCGAAGGAATCACCTTTAAGTATTCGGTGACTTCAGGTTCAAGCCCGTTTTCTTTCATGTAATCAAGCGCCTGTCTGCTTTTACTGCATTTTGTATTATGGTATATCTTTATCATTTTACTTTGCTTTATTGGTGCTGTTTTCCATCAAATAGGATTTAATAAACCCATCCAGGTCACCATCCATAACCGCTTGTACATTTGATGTTTCATGACCTGTTCTTATATCCTTAACCAATTTATAGGGATGGAAAACATAATTTCTAATTTGCGATCCCCATTCTATTTTTTTCTTCCCTGCTTCAATTTCTGCAATGGCTTCATTGCGTTTGCGCATTTCAATTTCGAAAAGTTGGGATTTTAGCATTTGAAGCGCTTTGTCTTTATTTTGAAGTTGCGAACGCGATTCCTGATTTTTAATAATAATCCCGCTTGGTTTATGGGTTAATCTAACTGCTGTTTCTACTTTGTTAACATTTTGACCTCCTGCTCCACCAGCTCTAAAAGTATCCCACTCAATATCTCCCGGGTTAATATTAATATCTATGGTTTCGTCCACTATGGGATATACATAAATAGAGGCGAAAGAAGTATGTCTTTTGGCATTTGCATCAAAAGGTGAAATTCTTACCAACCTGTGCACACCGTTCTCTCCTTTAAGAAACCCATAGGCAAAATCTCCTGCAACTTCAATGGTAGCAGATTTTATTCCTGCTCCATCACCATCCTGGTAATCAATTTGAGAAACTTTATATCCATGTTTTTCACTCCACATAATATACATTCTCATTAACATTTCTGCCCAATCCTGGCTTTCTGTGCCTCCTGCTCCGGAATTAATTTCAACAATAGCCCCTAGTTTATCTTCCTCACCACCCAACATGTTTTTAAATTCCAGGTCGTCAATCTTTTTCGTTGTTTGAGCATACTGCTCATCCACCTCATCCTCGGATGCTTCTCCTTCCTTATAAAAATCAAAAAGCACATTCAAATCTTCAAGATGGGCAGCAGCTTCTGAAAAAGCATCAACCCATATTTTTTTTGATTGTATTTTTTTTAGTACAACTTCCGCCTTTTTGGGATTATCCCAAAATCCGGGAGCCTGTGTTAATTGCTCCTCTTCAGCTATTTGTCTTATTTTCAGGTCAACGTCAAAGATGCCTCCTTAAGGCTTCCAGGCGATCATTGAGCTCTTTTACTTGTTCTATATTTATCATCGGTCAAATTTAACTATTTTTAACTCCTTTTTAAACAAAATTTCCCATTAAATTATTTCATTTTTTATTTACTATATCCCACACTAAATCATGTTCATATCCCTTGGATAATACAAATCGCGCAACCTTTAATTTAGCCTGTTCAGCATCTTTTGTATTAATTTCTTTGCGTTTTTTATCAACCAATAATTTCAATGTTTCTATATACTCTTTTTCATCAATAAGCAGCAATGCAGATTTTATAAGGTTTGGTTCAATTTTTTTACTCACCAGGCTAGCCTTTATTTTATGTTTTCCCCATTTCTTAATTTTGAATTTACCCCTTGCAAAACTCTCGGCATACCTTTTTTCATCTATAAACTTCTCCTTCTTTAACTCATCAATTATAGAATCATAATCTGAAGCAGGAAGATCAAATTCATTTAATTTTTGCTTTACTTCATCCATACACCTATCCCGGTATGCACAATAATACTCAAGCTTTTTTACAGTTTCAATGTATTTTTTTGTGGACATGTATTTGTGTATTGTTTAATGCAAAGTTAAAATGAAAAATTGTTTTTAATTCATCCTGAGATACATTTTGAAATAAGCTCCGGCTTTGTTAAACTTTGGTATTGATTGCTGCAGACCTAGCTATTAGCTGTGATGTTTTAAGATGTGTTAAAACTATACAAAGCTCCTGTATTTATATTAGGATAAGCTTATTAAAAATAAAAAGGGGCTGATGTTTCCAACAGCCCCTTTTCCACACACACTATTTTTTTAATTTAACAATTCTTTTGCAATTTGAGAGATCATTTTACCATCTGCTTTCCCAGAGAGCCTTTTTGTTGCTGCACCCATTACTTTGCCAAAATCAGCTTGTGAAGATGCTCCGGTTTCTGCAATCACTTCTTTTAACTCCTGGGTTAACTCCTCATGGCTTAATTGCTTTGGAAGATACATTTCGATAATGTTAGCCTGAGCTATTTCTGAATGGGCCAAATCACCCCTATCCTGAGAGAAAAATATTTCAGCGCTCTCCTTTCTTTGTTTGACCATTCTTTGCAGGGCCTTTATTTGAGAATCTTCATTAAACTCTTCCCCTGAGGTTTTCAGTTTAAGGATTTCTGCTTTTATAGCCCGCAAAGCTTCCAGTTTTGCTGCCTCTTTTGCCAACATCGCTGTTTTTATGTCAATATTTATTTTTTCTTCCAAATTCATTTTAATTCATTTTAATTCATTTTAACGTTATCAAAATTAGAAATCAATTGCATCCTTTTATTAAAGATACAAATTAATCTACATTGTCATGTAAAAATGAATTGTTTGGTTTTATCTCTGTTTTTTTCTCTTCATTTTCACTTAATGTATACCGTGAAACCTGTGATTGTGAAGAATGAGGAACATTATCTAAATGAATATTCCTTCGCTTGTAAGCAGGCTCATTTTCCATCCCGGTGATATTTCCAGGTCTTGAAAAATTTCTGAATGTAAGTTCTTTTAACCTGTTAACTCTTTCCTGAGCTTTGTTCATTTGTTCATCAGCGGTTGGAGTATCCGATTTTTTCTCAGACTTAAATTCCAGTTGTATGGCTTCCTCTTTTTTTGAAAAAATCTCTGCATTTTCATCATCCGCTTTTTCATCCAAAACGTGTACAATTTTTTGCTCATGGTTTGGAACAACAAATTCAATACTTACCTGCTCTTCTGACTGAGTATTTTTCAGGTACATTTCCGGTTCTGTTGGTTTATCCTGCTGAATTGCTTGAATAATTGGAGCTTTAACCTCTGTGTTTTCTGTTACTGGATTTTGAACGATGAATAAAGGTTTTTCTACTTCGCTTTTCACATCCGTATTTAATTTATATACAGTTTTTTCAGGTTTTTTCATCATGTCGGTTCCAAAATCCTTGGTAGCACTAAAGCCTGTAGCAATAACAATAGCCCTGATGTTTTCTCCCAGGGTTTCATCAAAACTAACCCCAAAAATTATATTAGCAGTAGAACCTGCCTCTTCCTGGATATAATCTGAAATTTCACCAACCTCATCCATTGTAACTTCTTTGGTTCCACTTGAAATGTACAACAATACCTGGCTTGCACCTTTTATATTGTTGTCATTTAATAAAGGTGAAGCAAGGGCTTGTTCAACCGCTCTTATGGCTCTGTCATCACCTTCGGCAAGCGCGTGTCCCATAATTGCTGTACCACCGTTTGTCATAACAGTGCTTACGTCATTAAAATCCACGTTAACATAACCAGGAACTGTGATAACTTCCGCAATTCCTTTGGCTGCAGTTGTTAGTACATTATCTGCATGAGCAAAAGCATCTTTCAAGGAAAGATTCCCATACATTTCCCTTAACTTATCATTGTTGATGATAATCATAGTATCAACGCTATTTCTAAGGGCTTCCAATCCCTCCTCAGCCTGGATCTTTCTTTTTTTACCTTCAAAAACGAAAGGAATGGTAACAATTCCTACGGTAAGGATTCCCATTTCTTTTGCAGCTGCAGCAATTACTGGAGCAGCTCCTGTTCCTGTTCCTCCGCCCATTCCAGCTGTAATGAATACCATTTTGGTATCATACCCAATCATCTCTTTTACCTGATCAATGCTTTCAATGGCAGAATTCTTACCTATTTCAGGTAATGAACCAGCTCCTAATCCTTGAGTCAAGGATTCTCCCAATGGTATTTTGTTTGGTACCGGGCTTTTACTTAATGATTGTTGATCTGTGTTACAGATAATAAAATCTACCCCATTTATGCCCTGGGCATACATGTGGGAAACGGCATTGCTGCCTCCCCCTCCAACTCCAATAACCTTGATTATTGATGGTTGTTCTTTTGGTAATGCAAATTCCATAGTTTTTGTTTTTTAGTTAAATTAATTGGTGTGTTTGTGTGTGTGTTTATTTTTAAATGTTGTTCCTGTTATTATATTCTCCCTGGTTTTAATGAGTAATTGTTGAAAAGGATTTAATTCTGCTCCTTATCTTCATCAAACCACTGCTGTGTTTTATTAAATAATTTATCAAAAAAGCCACCCTTTGTTTTCTTGGAATGGGTTGTAATTCTGTTGTTTTTATTTCTTTGTTTATCGTAATATTCAAGGCCTTTTATCACTAGTCCCACGCTTGTTGCGAAAATAGGGCTGGTGATTTCCATTGATCCTTTTCCCAAATGTTCATTTGGATAACCAATTCTTGTATCCATTCCTGTAAGATACTCTACCAGTTGAGAAACATGCTTTAACTGAGCGCCACCACCTGTAAGTACGATTCCAGCTATAAGTTTTTTTTCATACCCTGAACTTTTAATCTCATAATACACATGCTCTATAATTTCTTCCATTCTTGCCTGAATAATATTGGAAAGATTCTTTACAGAAATTTCTTTTGGTTCTCTTCCTTTTAATCCAGGTATTACCACTACTTCATTATCCAGGTTTTCATTTGCCAGAGCTGAGCCGAACTTCATTTTTAATTGCTCTGCCTGGTATTTTAGTATGGTGCATCCCTCTTTAATATCCTCAGTAATAATATTTGCCCCAAAAGGAATAACAGCAGTATGCCTGATAATTCCATCCTGAAAAATGGCCACATCTGTTGTGCCACCACCAATGTCAACTAAAACAACACCTGCTTCTTTTTCCTCTTCACTTAAAACTGCCTCAGATGATGCCAATGGCTCAAGGATAAGTTCAGTAACCTCAAGTTCAGCTTTACTTACACATTTAAAAATGTTTTTTGCGGCTGTTACTTGTCCGGTTATAATATGAAAATTTGCTTCGAGTCTTATACCTGACATTCCAATGGGATTTTTAATTCCCATCTCATTATCAACAATATATTCCTGAGGAAGCACGTGTATAATCTCCTCTCCCGGAAGCATTACCAGCTTATACATATCCTCCACAATAGTATCGATATCAACCTGACTAATTTCATCATCAAGACTGTTTCTGGTACGCATTCCCCTATGCTGCAAACTTTTAATATGCTGGCCGGCAATACCCACATTCACATATTTAATTTCAACTCCTGATGCATTGCTTGCTTCCTCAACAGCTGTCTTAATGGATTGTACAGTTTGTTCGATATTAGCAACAACGCCTCTTTTTACCCCAATTGATTCGGCCTTGCCATAACCCAGGATTTCTATTTTTCCATATTCATTTCTGCGCCCTACCATAGCAACAATTTTTGTTGTCCCTATATCAAGTCCGACTACAATTTCTGAATCCATAATTTTATTTATATTTTGGTGCAAACAATTTGATTTTTGTATTTCAGGTTAATGGTTTCGTATTCATTCCACCCCGTTTTACTTAATCCTTCCTTATAAAAAATCATTAATCGCTCAAGCTTTTCCTCCAGGTCTTGTATATCTCCCAATATTATTCGGTGGCTTCCAACCCGTGGTATCAGTTCAATTTGCTGATCCATATCTACATAAATTTGTTGAATTTGTGCTTTCCAGAAATCATCCCGGTTAATAAAATCAGCCAATATGTATAAATCATCCAATATTGTTTTTTTTGCCAATGAATCATTTTGCATTATTTCACCTATATCCGTTCCATGCAGCGTGTTAAAACCTGAAGGAATATTCCCACTCGCCATTAATACTCTTGCTGCATATTTTTGTGAAAGTGGCATAAAAGAACCTTTTTCATCAATATAAAAACCATCATTGTTTGAAGAAAAAACCCTGATTATTGGGTTACGTTGTTTAACTATTATTTTTACCTCTCCGCTTATGGTTTTGAAAACTTCTGCAATGGAAACAAAGGGATTGTTTTGAACTAGTTTTTCAATCAAAACAATATCAATACTAGCCATAGACTGACCATAAACTGAATCTCCATTGTTTTTAACTATAGAGCGAATATCTTGCTCGTCAATGAATTCATGCTCCATATCTCCCTCAATAACAATTTTAAAATCCTTGCAAACAAGGTTTTGTTGTTCGCCCCAAACAAAGCTGAGTATAACAATAAGTCCTGTTAGCAAGAACAGCCAGAAAAATATTTTCGCTATTTTTTTAAAAAGCATCATTCCTGTAATTGCCTTCCTATTATTTCTACCAGTTTATCAATATCACCAGCGCCTAATGTTAACAGCACCTGTGGTTTCCTCTTTTTAAGCTCGGTTACCAAATCCTGCTTTTGCACAAGTTTTTTCTCTTGAATTTTCATCCTATCCAGTAGCATTTGGGAAGAAACTCCAGCTAAAGGAAGTTCCCTAGCAGGGTAAATATCAAGCAAAATACAATCATCCAACAAATCAAGGCTTTCAGCAAAAGCATCAGCGAAATCATTTGTTCTGGAGAAAAGATGAGGCTGAAAAACACCTGTAATCCTTTTATTTGGATAAAGTTCTTTAACAGCGGCAATACAGGCTTTAAGTTCTTCAGGATGATGGGCATAATCATCAATAAAAACAAACTCTTCTGATTTAACAATATATTCGAATCTTCTTTTAACTCCCCTGAAAGATTCCAAAGCAATTTTTACTTGTTGTGGTTCAATGCCAGCCAAAATTGCTGCTGCTGATGCGGCAACTGCATTTTCTATATTATGTCTTCCTGGCATATTAAAAGAAATATTCTTGATACTGGCTGCACTGCTTATAAAATCGAAGGAGAAACTTTCATTTTCCATACGAATATTATCTGCATAGTAATCAGCTTCGCTATTCACTGAATAAGTTTCAACGCTTGCATTGCCAGGGGGAATTAAAGGAAGTTGCTTGCGGTATATTATGTTTCCATTTGGCTTTATTTGTGCGGCAAACAAATTAAATGATTCTTCTAAAAATCTCGCCTCACCATATATATCAAGGTGATCAGCATCCATTGAAGTAATAATTGCAATATCAGGATGAAGTGTTAAAAATGATCTGTCATATTCATCTGCTTCTACAATTGTAATTGTTTCTTTTCCAGGCACAGTGGGAAGAATAATATTAGAATTGTAATTAACTGAAATTCCACCCATAAAAGCACAGCAATCTTTTCCTGAATGTTTGAAAATATGAGCTAAAAGGCATGAAGTTGTAGTTTTACCATGCGTACCAGCAACTGCTATTGTGAATGAACCACGGGTAATTTCACCCAACACTTCTGAACGTTTTTTTACAGTAAACCCTTTGTCTGTAAAATAATTCAACTGCTTGTGTCCCTTAGGAACAGCAGGGGTATATACTACCAGTACTTTATCAATATCTGAATTAACAATTTGGTGCAAAACAACCTCCATGCTATCTTCAAAATTAATTGCAATTCCTTCTAATGCCAATGAATCCGTAAGCTTTGTTGAAGTTTTATCATATCCGCTTACATTTTTTCCAAGTGCATGAAAATAACGGGCAAGAGCACTCATTCCGATGCCTCCGATGCCTATAAAATACACGTTATGGAAATTATTTAAATTCATTTTGTTTTTACAAGGTTTAATATTTCGCTGGCAATTACTCCGGCAGAATCTTTAAAGGCGAGTTTTGCTATATTTTCAGATAATTTATATTGTTTTTCTTCAGAATTCAAAAGATCAATGGCGGCAATAGCCAGATTCTGAAAAGAATCAGAATCTTTAATCATTATGGCTGCATTATGATTTACAAGGGCCATGGAATTTTTTGTTTGGTGATCTTCTGCAACATTGGGAGAAGGAACAAGAATTGATGGCTTTTTCACTAAACACAATTCAGAAACAGAACTTGCTCCTGCTCTTGATACAACTACATCCGCTATTGCATAGGCCAGATCCATCTTACTTATAAAATCAAAAACTTTTAAAGAAGATGAATCCAGTTTATCTACAGCTTGTTTTGCCTCTGGATAAAATGTCTTACCCGTTTGCCAAACAAGTTGGATGTCATTCTTTTTAAACAAATCAAGGTTGTTTAGTATGCTCTGGTTAATTGTTCTTGCACCAAGGCTTCCTCCAATAACCAACAATGTTTTTTTTTCTGTTTTAAGATCGAAATGTTCCAGTGCCCTGTCCTTTTTACCTACCAGGTTAAGAATGTCTTGCCTTACAGGATTACCTGTAAGAATAATTTTATTTTTCGCAAAAAATTTCTCCATTCCATCATATGCAACACAAATTTTATCTGCTTTTTTTCCCAGAATTTTATTTGTAATTCCAGCATACGAGTTTTGTTCTTGTATTAGAGTCGGAATTTTTTTGAAAATAGCAGCGGCTAAAATGGGACCGCTTGCATATCCCCCAACACCTACAACAACATCAGGTTTAAATCTGTTTAATATTTTTTTTGCTTTTAAAAAACTCGACAATACCTTAAATGGAAATGAGAGATTTTTTATGGATAGACTTCTCTGCAATCCACTGATCCAAAGTCCTTCTATTTTAAAACCGGCTGCAGGAACTTTTTCCATTTCCATTCGCCCAAGGGCTCCTACAAATAGAATTTCAACATTATCCTGTAACTTTTGTTTAAGGGCATTTGCAATTGCAATTGCAGGAAAAATATGCCCTCCGGTTCCACCACCACTTATGATTACTTTATACTGCCGCAAGATCTGCTCCTTTCTGCTTTACAAGATTATTAACTTCCGGTTCAGTTTTAACAGACTGGCTAACACTCAATATCATTCCAATTGCTATACCGGTAAAAATTACGGAAGTGCCACCTTTACTAATAAAAGGAAGGGGTTGACCGGTTACAGGAATTAAATTAACAGCAACTGCCATATTAATCATTGCTTGAAACACAAGCAAAAAACAACATCCTAATGCCAAAAAGGCTCCAAAATCATTATCTGCATTATTGGCTATTCGAATAGTGCGTAATAGAAGCAAAACATATAAAAACATTACAAACAAGCCTCCTGCCAATCCATATTCTTCAATAATAAAAGCATAAATAAAATCTGAATAAGGATGTGGAAGGAAATTTCTTTGAGTGCTTCCTCCCGGTCCTTTACCTAATATACCCCCTGTTGCTATTGCAATTTTTGCCTGATTAACCTGATAATTAGAATCCGTGTTAGCAGAACCTCCACTCATAAAGTTTTCAATACGGTTTTTCCAGGTTCCAATTCGGCCTTTATCTGCCGAATTAAGAGCTATTAGGACAAATACTGAAAACAAAAGAATTCCTGTGCCTACCAGGGCAAACAAATAATTAATATTCACTCTTCCTATAAACATAAGTACAAGACAAGTGGCAAATAAAACTGCAGCTGTAGAAAAATTAGCAGGCAGAATTAAACCGCAAATCACAAAAACAGGAAACAAAACTGGTATAAAAGTGGATTTAAAATCTTTAATCTGATCTTGCTTTTTAGCCAGCAATCTGGCCACAAACATAATTAGAGCAAGTTTTGCAAAATCAGAAGTCTGAAATGATATTCCAAGGCCGGGAACAACCAGCCAGCGGCTTGCATCATTAAGACTTACACCCAAAATTAATGTTAAGGCAAGTAATGGAATGGCCACCCAATAGGCTAGTTGAGCTATCCGTGAATAATAGGTGAATTTTAGCTTATGCACAAAAAACATTAGAGATAAACCCAACAACATTGTAATTGCATGCTTTATTAAAATAATTTCCTGGTTTGTTGAACCACTTTTATAAGCAAGGGAGGAAATAGAACTGTATACGGCCAACATAGATATAATGGATAAGAGCACAACTATTGCCCAAATCACCTTATCTCCTTTTATTTGACTTAAATACATTTCTATTTATTTAATGTTTCGTAAAATCTGTTTATTAAAGTCCTCTTACAGCTTCCTTAAATTGTCTTCCCCTGTCCTCATAATTCTGAAATAAATCAAAACTCGCACAAGCAGGAGAAAGCAAAACAGTGTCCTCAGTTGTTCCCAACATATAAGCCTTCATTACAGCTTCCTGAGCCGAACCTGCTACTTCTATTATTGGAATAACATTAGCAAAAGCGGCTAATAATTTTTCATTATCTATACCCATGCAAATTAGGACCTTAACCTTATCCTTGGCAATTTCTGCTAACGAGGCATAATCATTTCCTTTATCTACCCCTCCGGCAATCCAGATAACAGGGCTTTGCATACTCTCAAGAGCATACCAGGTGGAATTCACGTTGGTAGCTTTAGAATCATTAATAAATTCGATTCCATTTATCTTGGCAACAAATTCCAAACGATGTTCTATGTTTTGAAAATCAGCCATACTTTCCCGGATCAGATCTTTTCTGATATCTAAAATTTTTGCTGCAATGCCTGCTGCCATTGAATTGTAGAGATTGTGTTTTCCCTGGAGGGCTAATTCGTGAATAGACATACTTATCGGATCGTTATTTGTTTGTATAATTAATTGTTCTTCATTTAAATAAGCTCCTTGCTCAACCTTTTCCTTAATGGAAAAGGGAAATTGCACAGCATTTATCTCAAGTTTTTTCAATTCATTTGTGATATTTTCATCATCCAGGCAATAAATAAATACATCATCCTTTTGCTGATTCTGAATTACTCTTAGTTTAGAGCTTATGTAATTCTCCATTTTATATTCATACCGGTCCAGGTGATCAGGTGAAATATTTAACAAAATTGCTATGTCTGCTTTAAAATCAAACATTCCATCTAATTGAAAACTGCTTAATTCAACTACGAAATAATCATAAGTGCCCTCTGCAACTTTTTTTGCCAGGCTTTCGCCTACATTTCCTGCCAACCCAACATTTAAACCTGCTTTTTTAAGTATATGGTAGATAAGTAAGGTTGTTGTTGTTTTCCCATTACTCCCTGTGATGCAAATCATTTTGGCTGTGGTATGTCTTCCCGCAAATTCTATTTCAGAAATAACGGGAATACCTTTTGCCTTTATTTTTTTTATTAGTTCAGAATTCTCTGCTATTCCAGGGCTTTTAATTACTTCAGCGGAATTTAGGATTTCAATTTCTGAATGTTTACCCTCTTCCCAGGTTATATTGCTATGAGTAAGAACACTTTTGTGTTTTTCAGCTATTATTCCTTTATCAGAAACAAAAACTTCATAACCCTTTTGTTTGGCAAGAATAGCAGCCCCAATCCCACTTTCTCCCGCTCCTAATATGGCTATTTTTGCTCCCATTTATCTTAATTTTAAGGTTACGAAAGTTAAAATTGCCAGTGCCACACCAATAATCCAAAATCGTGAAACAATCTTAGCCTCATGCATTCCTGATTTTTGATAATGGTGGTGAAGTGGAGCCATTTTAAATATCCTTTTACCTTCACCGAATTTCTTTTTTGTGTATTTAAAGTAACCCACCTGTAACATAACAGAGACATTTTCAACAAGGAAAATCCCACAAAGTATTGGTATAAGTAATTCTTTTCGGATAGCAATTGCGAATACAGCAATTATACCCCCAAGAGCAAGGCTTCCAGTATCTCCCATGAAAACCTGGGCAGGATATGAATTGTACCAAAGGAAGCCTACGCAAGCACCAACAAAAGCGGCAATAAACACAACAAGTTCTCCAGAATCTGGGATATACATGATATTTAAATAATCAGCAAAAAAGACGTTTCCAGATACATAAGCAAATATGCCAAGTGTGGCTCCAATTATGGCAGAAGTGCCAGTTGCAAGACCATCCAAGCCGTCTGTAATGTTAGCACCGTTTGAAACAGCCGTTACAATTATAATTACAATTGGAATAAATATCAGCCAAGCCCATTTCTCATAATTATCTCCCAAAAACATTAGTATTTTGGAATAGTTAAATTCATTGTCTTTTATAAAAGGAATGGTTGTTTTTAATGATTTGGTTTCCTTCCAGGAATAATTTTTTGGCTGATGCGTTGTTAAATCATCTTCGAAAACCTCAACTCCCTTTGCAATTGCACTATCCATCAACACCTTTTCTTTTACTTTTACACCGTCACTAAAATAAAGAGCAATACCTACAATAAGCCCGATTCCTATCTGGCCAACCAATTTGAATTTTGCAGCAAGTCCATCTTTGTTTTTTTTGAACACTTTGATGTAATCATCAGCAAACCCGATAAGTCCAAGCCAGACTGTAGAAGCAATCATCAGGATTATATAAATATTATCAAGCTTGGCAAATAAAAGAGTAGGAATTAGGATTGCCGCAAGAATTATCAAACCTCCCATTGTTGGTGTTCCCTGCTTCTGCATTTGTCCTTCAAGACCAAGGTTTCGCACTATTTCGCCTACTTGTTTTAATTGCAGATAATTAATTATTCGTCTTCCAAAAATCAACGAAATGATCAGTGAGAAAATAACAGCCATTGCCGCTCTAAAAGAAATAAATTGAAATACCCCGGCACCGGGATAATTCATTTTGTCTAAATAATCGAATAAATAGTAAAACATATTCTTTAGTTGTATTGTAGCATTATAAACGTATCCTTAATTACTTCCAAATCATCAAATGGATGTTTTATCCCTTTGATTTCCTGGTATTTTTCATGTCCTTTTCCTGCAACAAGTATAATATCTCCTGGCTTTGCGAAAGTGCATGCAGTTTTAATAGCTTCCTTGCGATCAGTTATAGCAAGTGCCTTTTTGAAATTTACCGCATTAATCCCTTTTTTCATATCAGAAATAATGGCATCAGGCTCTTCTGATCTTGGATTATCAGAGGTCAATATTACTTTATCACTAAAATCACAAGCTATTTCAGCCATTAAAGGCCTTTTGGCAGCATCCCTGTCACCTCCGCAACCCACTACTGTTATCACCTGCTCGTTTCCTGTCCTTATTTCCTTTATTGTTTTTAGTACATTTAACAATGCATCTGGAGTGTGGGCATAATCAACAACAGCAGTAATATTGTTCTTTGATTTTAAATATTCAAAGCGCCCTTCTACGGATTCCAAGGCACTTATTGCAGTCATCACTTTTAATTTATCCTGATTTAATAGCATGGCTGTACCGTACACAGCAAGAACATTATAAGCGTTGAAGCTTCCAATTAGTTTAACCCATAGCTCCTGTCCATCAATGTTCAACATCATTCCAGATAGTTGGCTTTCAATAATTTTCGCTTTATAATCTCCTCCTGCAAAAAGAGAATATGTTTTTTTCCTTGCTTTTGAGTTTTGCACCATTACTCCCGAATGTTTATCATCGCGATTAATAAGGGCAAAAGCATTCTCAGGCAACATATCAAAAAATCCTTTTTTGGCCTTTATATATTCATCAAACGTTTTGTGATAATCTAAATGGTCGTGGGTGATATTTGTAAATATTCCACCTGCAAAGGTCAATCCTGTGGTTCTGTGTTGAACAATTGCATGAGAACTTATTTCCATGAAACAATATTTACAGCCAGAATCCACCATTTTGCGAAGCAAGGCATTCAATTGCAGCGCATCAGGGGTAGTGTGGGTTGCCTCAATTGTTTCTTTTCCTATTTTATTTACAACTGTTGAAAGCAATCCCGTTTTATGGCCCAATTCCAGAAAAAGGTTGTATAAAAGGGTAACTGTGGTAGTTTTCCCGTTTGTTCCGGTAACACCAATTACATTCAAAGAGGATGATGGATTGTCATAAAAATTGCTGGCAATATAGGAAAGTGCAAGAGCAGCATCCTTTACTTTAATATAACTTATCTTAGGCTTTAATTCACTTGGCATTTCCTGGCATACCACTGCAACTGCACCTTTGGCAATTGCCTGATCTATAAAGTGGTGCCCATCCACATTTACGCCAACAACGGCAACAAAAAGGCCATCTCTTTCCACTGTTCTTGAATCAAAAGCAACAGAGCTTATGGCAATATTTGTAGATCCGGCTACATCAATGAGCCCCGCCTTATATAATATGTCTTTTAAAAGCTTCATATTTTTATGCTAATTCAAGTAAAATGATGTTTCCCTTTTCAATTCTTGTACCTGCAGGAACCGACTGTCTTTTAACCATTCCTCTTCCTGTTACTCTTACAGAATAACCTTTATTCTCAAGAAGGTAGGAAGCATCCTGCAAACCCATTCCAATTACGTTTGGCGTAAGTCCTGAAGTATAATTAATATCATAAATTTCAACATGCTTTTCGGTGGTGGAAGTGCGCACCCATTCCTTGGTTTGTGCTTTATTATCTAGTGCAATTTGTAATGTTTCAAAAACCTTTTTTAAATCATTATAATAACCATGCTTGGAATAGGGCACAGAAGTTTTTGCAAGATGTGGTTCAAAATCAATTGGCTTATGGATATCCAGATTAGTTGCATATACCTTATCTGCAATTTCTTTAAAAATAGGCCCTGCAACCAGGTTTCCATAATAAACATTATTGGATGGTGCATTCACCACTACAATGCAAGAATATTTTGGCTTATCAGCAGGAAAATATCCAACAAAAGAAGCCTGATGGCTTAATTTACCTTTATATCCATATTTATCATTTGCAATCTGCGCTGTGCCAGTCTTTCCGGCAATTTTATAACTTGCGTTTTTTAAGTTTATTGCAGTTCCGTTTTCAACCACTCCTTCCAACATTCTTTGTGCATTATCAATGGTTTTCTTTGAACAAATGGCATCATTCAGTATTTCCGTTTTAAATCTCTTCACAACCTTTCCTCTTTGCTTTATTTCTTTCACAAACATAGGTTTAACCATTTTCCCATTATTGGCCACCGCATTGTAAAAAGTTAAAATTTGCGTAGGCGTAAGTCTTGTTTCATATCCTATAGACATCCATGGCAAAGAAACTCCAGACCAACCCGGGTCATTCGCATTTTTAATTTTCGGTTTTCCTTCTCCAGGAATTTCTAAATTGAGTTGATTGTTTAAATTCATGCTGTTAAGCCTGTCTATAAACTTTTGTGGATTTTTAGCGTAACTGCTGTTTATTAATTTAGAAACTCCAACATTGGTAGAGACTTCAAAAGCACGCTGAACAGTTATTTTTCCATAACCTCCTTTATGAGAATCATACATTACCCTGTCATAAAATTTCATTGAACCATCTTCTGTATCTACGCTGTCTGTTGGCTTTATTAAGCCATCTTCCATTGCCGCCATTAAAGTGGCAAGCTTAAAAGTTGAACCAGGTTCTGTACTTGCCCCAATTGCATAATTGTAATTCTCATAATAACTACCCTCGGTTGTTTTAGATAAATTGGCAATTGCTTTTATATGTCCAGTGGAAACTTCCATCAATACAACACATCCATGTGCGGCATTATGCTTTATTAACTGGGTAAGCAAAGCATATTCAGCCACATCCTGAATATTTATATCCAGAGTTGTAACTAAATCGCTACCATCCTCTGGTTCTAGTTCTGTATCATCATTTACGGGCATCCAAACCCCACCTGCTATTTTTTGCATCAATCGTTTTCCTCCTACTCCTCCAAGTTCTTTTGTATAAGCACCCTCTAACCCTACCGGATTAACACCTTCTCTGGCATAACCAATAGTGCGGGCAGCCAATACCTGGAAAGGGCGTTCGCGCACGTTTTTCTGCAAATAAATAAAACCGCCTTTATATTTACCCAACCTGCATATTGGAAAGTTCCTGATTTTTTTAAGTTGGTTATAGTTTACATTTCTCCTTATTAGATGATACCTATCTCCAGCCTTTTTGGCACTTACTAATTGTTTTTTATACTCATTAGCAGATTTATCATTAAAAAGTGAAGACAAACAAAAAGCAAGCGAATCAACCTTCTCACTAAATACTTCTTGTGAGCCTACTTTCATATCCATTCTGATTTCATAATTGGGTATTGAAGTGGCTAACAGACTTCCATCTGCTGCGAATATATTTCCTCTTACTGCTTCAATTTCCCTATAATCTAAAGTCTGATTTTCTGATTGCATTTTCCAATGCTCCCCTTCCCAAAATTGTATAGCAAAGGCTCTGGCTATTATAGCCAGGCCAAACAAGGCGAAAACTAAATACACCAAATAAACCCTGAGGATTATGCCTTTTTTTGCTTCCATTAATTTTTTGCTACTACTATTTTTTTTGGAGGAACAATTGATTCCCTAATCCCATATTTTTCTAAACTATTGGCAACCTCTGACTGCTTGCTCCTGAACATCAATTCAGACTTTGTTGTTATATATTCAGATCTTAATTCCTTCAGTTCATTGGTCATATTGTTTATCGCTCTTACTTTATTCTCGGCAAAATATCCGTTACCTATATAAATTAAAGCCACCATGGTTAAAAAAAGTATAAAAGGAAGAAGACCAACAACACTTTCACTGGTTAGGAAATTGCCATTAACAACATCAAGCAGTGAACGGGAAATTTTTCCCTGCTTTTTATGTTTAATCTTTTTTTCTTCTTTTAACTTATTCATTTTTAATTTCCCTTTAAGAAACTTGTTTAGATTTTTTCTGCTATCCTTAACTTTGCACTTCTTGCTCTGTTGTTTTCTTTGGTTTCTTTTTCACTGGGAACAATAGGTTTTGAGGTAATGGATTTAAATGGTGTAAGTGGATTTCCATAAAAATCTTTTTCCACTTCGCCTTCAAATTTTCCCGATCTTATAAAATTTTTAACTGGTCTGTCTTCCAGGGAATGGTAGGAAATTACAGCAAGCCTTCCTCCCACTTTTAACACCTCTACACTTTGCTTTAAAAATTCTTTTAAATCCTCCATTTCCCCGTTTACTTCAATTCTTATAGCCTGGAAAACCTGTGCAAAAAAGCTATTCTCCTTGGGCTTAATGGTTAAACACTTCAAAGTGTTCCTTAACTCATTTACTGTTCTTATTTGCTTTTCAACCCTTGTCTCTGCAATTAATTTTGCAATCCTGGCGGCATTATGCAGTTCTCCGTACTCTTTAAAAACCCTCTTAAGTTCGCTTTCTTCATAAGTATTAATCACATCCAATGCTGATTTTCCCGATGTTGGATCCATCCTCATGTCCAGCACTGCATCATATCTAATTGAAAAACCACGTTCAGCAACATCAAATTGGTGGGATGAAACTCCCAAATCTGCTAGTATTCCATCAACAGGAACAGCATTATATAGTTTGAGGAAGTTTTTCAAATACCTGAAGTTTTGTTTAATCAGGATAAAGCGTTCATCATTAATTATATTAGCAACAGCATCAGGATCCCGGTCAAAAGCTATTAATTTCCCGTTTCTTAATTTCTTTAGTATTTCCCTGGAATGACCTCCTCCACCAAAAGTAACATCCACATAAGTCCCATCCGGATTGATATTTAAACCCTCAATACATTCTTTTAATAAAACAGGATTATGATATGACATTTTCCTCCTCCGTATTTGTTGATGTTTTTCCCATTACATCCTCAGCTAGTGAAGCAAAGTCTTCTCCTGAATCTTCCGCCATTAGTTTTTCATAAGCCGCTTTGCTCCAGATTTCAATCCGGTTAGCAAAAGCAAAAAGCACAATTTCCTTTTCAATCCCTGCATATTCCATCATTTTCTTAGGCATCAAAAAACGGCTTGTAGTATCCAATTCAAGTTCTGTAGCACCATTGTTGAACTTCCTTAAAAACTCCCTGTTCTTGGCAACATACAAATTAAGCTTGTTTACCTCTTTACTGATTTTCTGCCATTCATCCATTGGATAAAGGTTCAAATGCTTTTCAAAACCTCGATTTACAACAAACTTTTCCTGAGCCGCAGGTGAAATCTGCTTCTTTAATCCTGAAGGAAGCATAACTCTTCCCTTGGAATCCACCTTACACTCATACTCACCTATGAAGTTTGTCATCATTTTTTCTTAATGCCGTAAATTTATGGAAATTTTTACCACTTTCTACCACTTTTTACCACTTTTGTTGAAAACTTTTCTATTTACAGAAGAAAAATTGTTAAAAAACCCACTAATGAATTTCAAATAAATTCTTCAAATGGTTTTTACCGGCCGGGAACAGAAGGAAAATTTTTATTCTGCTAATTTGTTGAGGCTGAATAATTAAGTTAAGCTGTTTAATAAAAAAGGAAATTTTGTTGATTCTGCCTTTACAGGAATTGGTATAATTGTTTAACTTTGGCAAAAGCATCAACATAAATATGGATTTCAATATAATTAAAGAAAAGCGGTTTCAATACGTGGAAAAAGGCGAAGGGCCTGTAATTCTGCTGCTTCATGGATTGTTTGGAGCATTAAGTAATTTCAAAGATGTTATCAACCATTTTTCGAAAGATTATAAGGTTGTAATTCCTTTGCTTCCAATTTATTCACTTCCTGTTTTCAGTACAAATGTGGTAAGTTTAGCCAAATATGTTCACCGTTTTATTGAACATAAGAAATTTGAAAAAGTGAACCTTGTTGGAAATTCCCTTGGAGGACATATTGCTCTTGTTTATTCACTTAAACATCCTTTAAAAGTTAACACCATGACTCTTACAGGAAGCTCTGGATTGTATGAAAATGCTTTAGGCGGATCTTTTCCTAAAAGAGAAGATTATAACTACATTAAAGAAAAAGTAAAATACACCTTTTACAATCCTGAACATGCCACTCCTGCTTTGGTTGATGAAGTATATGGGATCATTAATGACAAATCAAAACTAATTCGTGTTCTTTCTCTTGCAAAATCTGCCATAAGACACAATATGGCCCATGATCTTGAAAAATACAAAATGGATGTGTGTTTAATATGGGGGAAAAACGATACCATAACTCCTCCACCTGTTGCAGAGGAATTTCACTACCTTTTGCCAAGTTCAGAACTGTTCTGGATTGATCAATGCGGACATGCTGCAATGATGGAAAAATCAGAAGAATTCAACAACATTCTTAGCACTTGGTTAGACAAAAAAGTGCTTAACAAGAAATAGTATTACTTGTTAGCGTTTATGTTTAAACTACAATTAATATAGAGGTTAACATTTTTAATAATCAATAAATTTAAGTAGATGCATATAAAAAGTGCTGAATTTGTTTTAAGCAGCACTGAACTAAAAAGCTGTCCAAAACCGGAATTCCCGGAATACGCTTTTATTGGCAGGTCCAATGTTGGAAAATCATCCTTAATAAATATGCTTACTGAGCGTATTGGACTTGCCAAAACATCATCTAAACCTGGAAAAACACAACTCATTAATCATTTTTTAATAAATGAATCCTGGTATCTTACTGATTTACCTGGTTTTGGATTTGCAAAAGTTCCAAAAGCAATAAAATCAAAGTGGGAGAAAATGATCAAAGATTACCTGCTTCTGAGGGAAAATTTAATGTGTGTATTTGTTTTGCTCGATTCCCGGCTTGAACAGCAAAAAAAAGACAAGGAGCTGATTGATTTTCTTGGAGAAGAACAAATTCCATTCGTAATGATTTTTACTAAAACTGATAAATTATCCCCACCACAATTAGATAAAAACATTGCTGCATATAAGAAAACTTTAAAAAGCCAATGGGATCAACTGCCTGATATATTTTTATCTTCAGCTGAGAAAAAAACAGGAAGGGATGAAATAATGGCTTTTATTGAAAACACCAATACTTATTTTCAAAAACCTAAATAATTTCAGATGATTGCATTTAGAATGGCAACTATTGAGGATATCATTACTATAACAGAGATATACAATGAAGCAATCCTTAACACAACAGCAACATTTGATACTGAATTAAAAACCATAGAAAACAGAACTAACTGGTTTTTACAAAGGGATGCTAATTTTCCGGTAATGCTTGTTGAATACCATCAAAAAATAGTTGGATATGCAGCCCTGAATAAATGGTCAGATAAAAAGGCTTACGATATTACAGCAGAAATTTCCCTTTACATTGAAGCCCAATCAAGAGGAAATGGAATTGGAAAAAAATTAATTCAGGTTATTGTTGAAATTGCAAAGGAAAAAACCAATCTGCATTCCATAATTGCAAGAATAACACAGGGAAATGATCACAGTATTTACCTGCATGAAATCAATGGTTTTGATAAAATTGGCATTATGAAAAGTGCGGGCCAAAAATTTGGAAAACTTCTGGATGTAACACTAATGCAAAAGATGCTGAGATAAAATTAAAACCATTAATTTATTCCAATCTTTTTTACTCTTTCAAGCTTTTTTCTATTTTTTCATGCTTTTTGATTTGGATTCAAGCTGTTTTCATACATTATTCAAAACAATAAATAGTCTGTTTAACCTGTTTTTAAAGAGGTTGGGACTTATGGCATAGATTTTGAAAATTGTCCGAAAGTTCTACTAAAAACAACAGCCATGAAAAAAGCTATTATCATCTTATTTGTATTCTTAAGTTTTTACACATTGGCCGAAATGACTTTCATAAAAGATTTCACCAATGAAAATAAAGCATTTTCAGGATTTTCAGAAACTGAAATTGAATCAGGAGAACTCAGAAAACTGGAACAAAAGGCATTTAAGCCAGGGGAAATACTTGAATATGTTGTACATTATGGCCTTATTGATGCTGGTACAGCTCGTATTGAATTGCGTGATGAGGGAAAAACAATGGCGGGCAGAAAAGTATTTCATGTAATTGGAACAGGTGTTACAAAGGGAGCTTTTGATTGGTTTTTCAAAGTAAGAGACAGGTATGAAACTTTTATTGATGCCGAAGGAATTTTCCCCTATCTTTTTGTTAGAAGAGTGGACGAGGGTGGATATATTATCAATCAGGATTACAAGTTTTCACACCATAAAAAGCAGGTGGATGTAGGAAACGGGAAAGTTTTTGATTCTCCGGAATATGTTCAGGATATGATATCTGCTATTTACTTTGCAAGAACTATAAATCTAAAAAACATTAAACCCGGTGATGTTATTACAATAGATGCTTTTGTAGACAATGAAGTTTGGCCGGCCAAAATACGATATGTAGGAATCGAAAATGTATCGATTCGAAATGGAAAATACAATTGTTTGGTGTTTAACCCTGTAATTCAACAAGGAAGAATTTTTAAAAAAGAAAGTGATATGCGTGTTTACATTACCAATGACGAAAACAAAATACCAATTTTAGCAGAAGCTAAAATCCTTGTTGGTTCAGTAAAAATGGAGCTTACAAAATATGAAGGCATTGCCAATCCCCTGGCAAAAATAAAGTAATTCTTCATTAAAGGTTTATGTTTCGTTATGTTTAACCACAAGGCATAAATAAGTAATGATAAAAAGAAAAACAACACCTTTGAATTCAAAATTGTCTTTTTTAACTTAATATACATAAGTTCTAAAGCAATTGCTACTTTTTTTTCCGTAATTTGTGGCCCTATAAAAGCGCGTAAAAATGGAATTAAAGCCTGAAATTCTTGACCGATTAAAAAAGCTGGATGAAAAATACCAGTCTATGGGACAAGATCTTGTTTCATACCTGGATGGTTTGTTGTATGCGGATTACCTTACCTATTGGGATTACATTCATCTTGATACTCTTTTAAGTCTTCAAAATCCTAAAACAAGTATTCCTGATGAAGAGATATTCATTATGTACCACCAAATTACTGAATTGTATTTTAAGCTATGTATGCACGAATTCAATCAGCTGGAGAAAAAAGAAAAAATTGACGCTGCTTTTTTAACTTCACGTGTAAATAGGATAAACAGGTACTTCGGAGCTTTAACCCATTCATTTTCTGTTATGGTAGATGGAATGGATCCGGATCAATTTCTTAAGTTCAGAATGTCCTTATTACCTGCTAGTGGATTTCAGTCGGCACAATACCGGGAAATTGAAATTTGCAGCACAAGTTTTATTAATTTAGTAGAAAAAGATCAAAGGCAAAAATTTTCAGAATTTCCTGAAAACAATGAAATCGAAGAAATGTATGCGTTTCTTTATTGGAAAAAAGGGGCTACCGAACTTTCTTCAGGAAAAAAGACTTTGACTCTTAAGCAATTTGAAGATAAATACAATAAGAAGCTCATTGATTTGGCAATAAATAAAAGAAAATTCAATTTATTGGCCATTTACAACTCCTTAAGTGAGGAAGAAAGGAAAGATGAAGGACTTATTAATGCTTTAAAATTACTTGATGTAAATGTAAACATAAACTGGCCTTTATCTCATTATAAATCTGCAGTGAGGTATTTACAAAAAGACCCGGTAGATATTGCTGCAACCGGAGGTACAAATTGGCAAAAGTACTTGCCTCCTCGCTTTCAAAAACGAATATTTTATCCGGAATTATGGAATGATGAAGAGGTAGAAAACTGGGGTAAGAACTGGGTAAAGACAGAAGTTTTTGGCATGTAACCGGTTTTCTAAAATCAATACATAATTTCTCGCATCATTTCAAAATCATACAAGGTTTTTAACCTTAAATCATAGTATGATATCCAAAAATCAAATCGGGCAAGGTTGCAACTGTAGGTTCCCAGGCACTGATTGTTGCTCCTACCACTTTTTTCTTACCATTCCAATCCCTGTGGTAAATTAACATTCCATCTTCAGGAGCTATAATAGTAAACTCTTTCAACAGCTTTTGCATGAGTTCCAATTTATATTCTGCCTGTTTAAGTGAAGCAGTTACTTCCTGCATTTTAGCCTTTGCCTGGTTTACTTTAAGTTTATAATTTTCATGCTGCTGATCCATGGATCTATTGGTTTTCTCCAGGTCTAGGTTAGCTTGCCTTATTGTTGCAGGAGGTTCATACGTTGATTGTTCCAGCACAATTTGTTTTTCTTTTACATTAAACGATGTGTTTGAAATTTCATCTCTTGCCTGTCTAAGATCTAGTGTTGTATCCAGTTTGGTTTGAATGTATTTTGATTGGATTTTAGAAAGTTCACTCTCTTCATCCTTAATTTTATTCATTATTTCTGTTTTATCCAAGGTAGCTATGAAGTCTCCTTTTTTTACAACAGTTCCTTCGGCAATCAAATCAGAAATTTTCACCTGCCATATTCCTACTCCCCTTATTCCTCCCGGCCCCATAATATTCACAGAGTTTTTAGCTTCTAATTCACCCGAAGTGACCACACTAACCTCAAATGCTCCTCTTTTTACAATGGCATTTATTAAGGATTCATTTTTTGATTTAAATGGATTAAAAATAATGAAAAGGGCAATTACAATAGCGAATGCAGGTATAAAAGCCAGTAGTTTTTTTGTTTGAGTTTCATAAAAATCAAATTGACCTAAAAAATAATTAACAGCTAGGTGTTAAATTTAAAAACCCAATTCAAAAATTTCGAACTGGGTTTTTAAAATCTTGTATAAATGTAAGAATAATTTAATACGCTCTCACATTTTTTCCTTCCATATAATTGATAAAGGCCTTATTCACAACCTTGTTACCACCAGGTGTGGGGTAATCCCCCGAAAAATACCAGTCTCCTTTAGAATCAGCACAAGCATTATGCAATCCTTCCAGGGATTGGTAAATTATTTCAACTTCAGCTTTTAAGTCTGCAGGTTTTAGCAATTCAGTAATTTTAGATGAAATTTCTTCTGCTGTAAAAGGTTTATAAATTTCTTTCACCACATTTACTATTTGTTCTTTGGGTAGAAATTCCTGGCTTTTGGCCTTTTCATAAACTTCATCTATAATATTCTCCATGAAATTATCTTTTAACAAGGCTATAGCAGCCTGAAAAGCGACAAAATCACCTAGTTTTGCCATGTCTATACCATAGCAATCCGGATATCTTAATTGTGGTGCGGAAGAAACAACTATTATTTTTTTAGGACCAAGCCTGTCAAGTATTTTAAGAATACTTTGTTTAAGGGTGGTTCCACGAACAATTGAATCATCTATAACAACAAGATTATCCTCACCGTTTCTTATCACACCATAAGTAGTATCATAAATATGGGCTACCAAATCTTCTCTGTTGCTATCATCGGTGATAAAGGTTCTTAATTTGGCATCCTTTACTGCAATTTTTTCAACCCTGGGACGCTGCGAAAGAATTTGGGTAAGAGCAGGATCGGATATTTTATCGCCTAATTTTAATATCTCAAGTCTTTTAACTTTGTTTAAATGGTGGTGCATTCCTTCAATTACACCAGCAAATGCCACTTCTGCAGTATTTGGTATAAAAGAAAAAACAGTATTTTTTAAATCATAATCTACAGCTTTTAGTATTGCCGGACATAAGAAACTACCGAGTTTTTTTCTTTCAAGATAAATATCCTTATCACTTCCTCTGGAAAAATAAATACGTTCAAATGAGCAGGATTTTTTCTCCAGTTGTTCTGTAATTTGCTGTTCCTTAAATTGTCCGTCCTTTTTAATAATAAGAGCACATCCCGGTGTAATTTCCTTTACTTTATTTGCTGCAACATTAAATGCTGTTTGAATAACCGGTCTTTCAGAAGCAACAACTACCACCTCATCATCGGAATAATAAAATGCCGGTCGTATTCCTGAAGGATCCCTTAAAACAAAAGCATCACCATGGCCGAATAAACCTGCCATTGCATAACCGCCATCCCATTTTTTACTTGCATCAGAAAGAATTCTTGCTATATCTAATTCCTTTGCGATAAGAGGAGAAATTTCAGTATTACTGTATCCTTGTTTTTTAAATTCTGCAAATTTTCTTTCATTTTCAACATCCAAAAAATGTCCAATCTTTTCCATTACAGTAACAGTATCTGCTCTTTCTTTGGGATGTTGTCCTAGTTCTACCAGTTCCTCAAAAAGTTCATCAACATTGGTAAGGTTAAAATTTCCAGCAACTGCTAAATTTCTTGTCATCCAGTTGTTTTGCCTTAAAAATGGATGGCAGTTTTCAATACTGTTCTTACCATAGGTTCCATATCTTAAATGACCAAGAAAAAGTTCACCTGTAAATCCTAAATTTTCTTTAAGCCATTGTGCATCATTAAACTTATCGGGATTTGTTTTTTTAACCTCAATGAATTTAGCATTTATCTTTCCGAAAATCTCCTGTATTGCTCCTGTTGAAACTGATCTATAACGACTAATATACCTTGTTCCTGGTTTAACATCAAATTTAATATTAGCAACACCTGCACCATCCTGTCCCCTGTTATGTTGCTTTTCCATCAATAGGTACAACTTATTAATTCCATAAAGCGGAGTTCCGTATTTATCTATGTAATATTGAAGTGGTTTTAGTAATCGGATCAATACAATTCCGCATTCATGTTTAATTTTATCGCTCATGTCTAAGGTTTTAATATAAACGTCAAAAGTTAATGCTTATTGATGTTATATAAGGGTTTTGGAAGAACACAGACAAAGGTAATTTATATTTGCTTTTCTTTAGCAAAACAACTTGGTTAATTAAAGAAAATCAAGGCTTGCCAGTTAAAAAATACTCTTTTTTTATATTCAACCATTCCAAGGCAGAACCATTTAAAAGCAATTCCTTAATGTTATCAGGGTAAGCTGAAGTTTTGATAAGTTTTCCTGGCTCAAGCTCTCCAAGTGGAAAAGGATAATCTGTTCCTAGTGCAACTCTGTTGGGGCCAGCTAAATCAACTAAAAATTCCAGCATTTTTGGGTCGTGGACCAAGGAATCAAACCAGAATTTTCCAAGATACTCGCGGGGGTTTTTATTATTGTCTATTGCTACAAGATCAGGGCGGCAATTAAATCCATGTTCAATGCGTCCAATTGTTGATGGAAAGGAGCCTCCCCCATGAGCAAAAGCAACTCTTAATCCTGGTAGTTTTTCAAAGACACCTCCAAATATCATGGAACAAATGGCAAGGGAGGTTTCTGCAGGCATTCCTACAAGCCAGGGGAGCCAATAGCGTTGCATTTTCTCCTGGCCCATCATTTCCCAGGGATGAACAAAAACTGCCATGTCGAGTTCCTGGCATGCTTGAAAAATCGGGAAAAGGTTTTCATCATTCAGGTTCCAGTCATTTACATGGGAACCAATTTGAATTCCTACAAGTCCTATTTTTTTACACCTTTCCAGTTCCTTTATTGCTAAATCAGGTGCTTGTAAAGGAATAGTTCCAAGGCCTGCAAACCGTTTCGGATATTTTTGAACAATTCCGGCAATATGATCGTTTAAAAATTGAGATAAATCAAGACAGTCCTGTGGCTTTGCCCAATAACTGAACATCACCGGAACTGTTGACAATACCTGAACATCAACATGATGGTGTTTGCATTCTTTTATTCTTGCCTCCGCACTCCAACAATTGTCCTCAACTTCCCTGAAAAATTTGTCGTCCATCATCATCCGGGCACAACAAGGTTTGTGATGGTCAAGTTGAATAAAACCGCCATATCCAAATTTCTCCTTCCAATTTGGAATATGTTCGGGAAGTATATGCGTATGAATGTCTATGGTAAGAACTGGATTTTGCATTTTTGATTAAGGTTTGGATTTTCGAAAAAAACATTTTCAAATTAAAGAGTGCTTTTTCAAGAACAAGCAGGAGGATTTATAGTTATAAATCAGTTCTATTTCCCAATTCAATTCCAAGCAGTTTCTGGTACCAAATGATGAGAAATAAAAAAAATCAATCAAAAAACCATGACTATTTTGGTGGTTCCATTATTGTTCCGCATTTTTTACAGGTTCTATTTTCCTGGCTCCCGTAAAAATTCTTGAAAACTCCTTGAAATTGAGTCATAATGTTAGTCATCTCAAAATACTCTTCGTATAGTTTATGATTGCATTTTTCACAAAACCATAACAATCCATCCTTTTCTCCGGCACGTCTTTTTCTTTCTATTACCAGCCCAACTGTACCTTCTCCTCTTATTGGGGAATGCGGGATCATGGGAGGAAGCAGAAAAATATCACCTTCATTAATTGGAATTGTTATGGCCTTGCCCTCTTCTTGAATGCGCACTTTTACATCGCCCTCAAGTTGATAGAAAAACTCTTCACTTTCATTGTAATGATAATCTTTACGGGAATTAGGTCCACCTACTACCATTACAATAAATTCAGCATTTTCCCATATTTGCTTATTGCCAACTGGAGGCTTTAACAGAGGACGATTTTCATCAATCCATTTTTTTATATTAAAAGGGTGTTGTACACTCATTTCTTTTGATTTTGTTAGTACGGCTAAAGTAAAAAAAAATGCTGAGCTAGTAACATATTCAATGTGCTTCTTTTCAAATAATATTAATTTACAAATTATGAAATAGCCATGCACGAACCGTTCACAAACGCTAATGAATATAACATGGCTATCCCGATAAATCGGGATGACCTTTAAAAAACAAATTATATACATATGAAATAGCCATGCACAGAACGTGCGCAAACACGCATGAAGATAACCTGGCGTATTCCATATGACAACTAAAAAATCAAATTATCTACATATGAAATAAGTAGGCTTGCTCTATATTCTGCAGATGGTGCTTTTTTTTTAATTTCACAGAGCGCACAGAGGAGTCACAGAGGATCAAAAAAATCAGGGAATCTCTGTGGTCCTCTTTGACTTTTCTGTAAAACTCTGTGAAACTATACTTTTTAAACTACACAAAGGGCACAAAGGAGTCACAGAGTTGCACAGAGCGAAAAAAACAAAAAAATCAGGGAATCTCTGTGACTTCTCTGTGGGACTCTGTGAAGCAATGAATCAGTGCAGTTTTTTTGCCCTTTGTGAACGATTATAATTTTTTAACTTTGGCTCATATTACAAATAAAACAAAGTTGAAATATGAATCTTGATCTTACAAACAAACATGCTATTGTATGTGGAAGCACGCAGGGAATAGGCAAAGCAGTTGCTATGGAATTAGCAAGAATGGGAGCCAATGTAGTTCTTGTTGCACGTAATATTGATAATTTAACCGCTACAAAATCAGAATTAGATACTTCTAAGGGTCAGTTACATAATGTGATTTGTGCTGATTTTTCTTTTCCTGAAGATTTAAAAATCAAAATGGAGCAATATATAACAATGCATAAAGAAGTAGATATCCTTGTAAATAACACAGGAGGGCCTTCGGGAGGGCCAATTGTAGATGCCAAAACAGAAGATTTCATAAAAACATTTTCAAATCATCTCCTTTGTAACCACATTCTTGTTCAATCCGTTGTTGAAAGCATGAAAAACAAAGGTTCTGGAAGGATTATAAATATTATTTCAACTTCTGTAAAACAACCCTTAAAAGGACTTGGAGTTTCCAATACCATAAGGGCTGCTGTTGCAAATTGGGCTAAAACATTATCCCTGGAATTGGCTCCTTTTGGTATAACTGTAAACAACGTACTTCCAGGTGCCACCAATACTGTTAGGTTATCCTCTCTTCTTCAGGCAAAAGCACTAAAAACAGGACATTCCATTGAATTTTTAAAAGATGAGATGATAAAAGAAATTCCTGCAGGCCGTTTTGCTGAAGCCCATGAAATTGCAAATGCAGTGGCTTTCCTTGCCTCTCCTGCTGCAGCTTATATTAATGGGGTTAATATTCCTGTTGATGGAGGAAGAACTGGATGTCTTTAATGTAAAACACAAGCCTTTTTAATTTTAAATGAACCTGTATTTGCCTACTTATAAATTGCGGGATTTTATTGCTTTTTGTTGGCCCTTGTTTTTGAAATCCTTAAATCTGCCAATAACGAATCCTGCTAAATTTTTTATTGCAATACGAATGTCATAGTTTAAAGTTTGATTCTTTACTAAACAACCACTTTTAAATGTAGTTTAGTTTGTTTCAACTTCAAATTGATTGAAAATCTAATTGAAAACTTATATTTGCACAACTATTTTTGAAAACATCTTATGGAATATACTGATCAGGAGATATTAAGACGACAGTCTCTGGAGGAAATTATTAAACTTGGAATTAATCCATATCCTGCTGAATTATTTGAAATAAATGCTTCAGCAGAAGATATAAATAAAAATTACGAAAGAGATAAGCTAAGTTACAAGAATATAAGCATTGCCGGAAGAATAATGACAAGGCGTATTATGGGAAATGCATCATTTGTAGAAATACAAGATGCAAGTGGTAGAATTCAGGCCTATGTAAAACGTGATGACATTTGCCCTGATGAAGATAAAACCCTTTACAATACAGTATTTAAAAAGCTTCTTGACATAGGCGATATAATTGGTATAACCGGTTATGTTTTTACAACCCAAACTGGAGAAACAACCATTCATGTGAATACCTTAAAAATACTTTGCAAATCACTAAAACCATTACCCATTGTAAAGGTTGATGCTGAAGGCAAAATACATGATGCTTTTTCTGATCCGGAACAACGTTACCGCCAGCGTTATGTGGACTTAATTGTTAATCCCCATGTAAAGGAAGCTTTTATAAAACGCACCAGGCTTACCAATTCCATGCGCTCATTTTTGAACAACAAAGGGTATCTTGAAGTGGAAACTCCTGTTTTGCAACCTATTTATGGTGGAGCTGCTGCACGTCCTTTCAAAACCCATCACAATACCCTTGACATGGATTTGTACCTGCGTATTGCAAACGAATTGTACTTAAAAAGATTAATTGTAGGTGGTTTTGATGGGGTTTATGAATTTGCCAAAGATTTTCGAAATGAAGGAATGAGCAGGTTTCATAACCCTGAATTTACTCAAATGGAACTTTATGTGGCTTATAAGGATTATTTGTGGATGATGGAACTGGTGGAGGAAATGGTTGAACGCATTGCTATGGATCTTCATGGTTCCACAGAGGTTAAATATGGTGATAACATCATCAATTTTAAAAGTCCCTGGAAAAGATACACCATGTATGAAGCTATTATGGAATTCACAGGCGTTGATATTTCTGCAATGAGCGAAGAGGAAGTTGCAAAAGCTGCAACAGAAATGGGTGTTAAAGTGGATTCAACAATGGGCAGGGGGAAAATTATTGATGAGATATTCGGAGAAAAATGCGAGCCGAAATTAATTCAGCCTACTTTTATTATGGATTATCCAAAAGAAATGTCCCCACTGGCAAAAAGACACCGAAGCAGAGAGGGCTTAGTTGAACGCTTTGAAGCCATTTGCAATGGGAAAGAAATCTGCAATGCATATTCTGAGCTTAACGATCCCGTGGATCAGAGAAGAAGATTTGAGGAGCAATTGGAACTTGGAAAAAGAGGAGATGAAGAAGCAATGATGCTGGATGAAGATTTCTTAAAAGCAATAGAATATGGAATGCCACCTACTTCAGGTCTGGGTATAGGAATTGACCGTCTTAGCATGATTATGACCAACTCAAAATCCATTCAGGATGTTTTGTTTTTCCCTCAAATGCGCCCCGAGAAAAAGAAAACAGCGATTGACTTTAAATCCCTTGGTATACCTGAACCCTGGTCAACTATTTTGGTTAAAATAGGAATAGCAACTTTAGAAGATTTAAAAGCTGCAAATCCTAATAAATTATTCAATGATTTATGTGGTATGCGAAAAAAATTAAAACTTGAAGTACCAGCACCAAGCATAGATGATGTAAAGGCTTGGGTTAATCAATAAAACTAAATAATTTGAAAGAAGAACCAAAAATAGCCGTTATTGGCGGTGGAAGCTGGGCAACTGCTTTAGTTAAATTATTAAGCAATAATTTAACAGTGGTAACCTGGTGGATGAGAGATAAGGAAGCAATTGAACACCTGAAAAAATTCCACCACAATAAAAATTATTTAAGTTCCATTGAATTTGACATTCACAAGCTTAATTTAACCAGTGATTTAAAATTCGCTATTAAGTCAAACGATATTATTATTCTTGCTGTTCCTTCCGCTTTTGTTAAACAGGCACTTGAAAGCATAAAACCAGAAGATGTTGCAGGAAAAATGATTTATTCTGCAATCAAAGGAATTGTTGCCGAAGACAATATGATTATTGGAGAGTTTTTGAATAAACAATTTGAAATTGGCTTCAATAATATTGGTGTTATAATGGGCCCTTGCCATGCAGAGGAAGTTGCTCTTGAAAAACTCTCTTATCTTACTATTGCATGTCCTTCTGTTGAAAATGCTGAAGTACTGGCGCAAAAACTCGCCTGCAGGTATTTAAAAACAACAGTTTCAGATGATATTTTCGGAACTGAATATGCAGCTGTTTTGAAAAATGTTTTTGCCCTTGCCTGTGGCATTTCAATTGGACTCGCTTATGGCGATAACTTCAGGGCGGTTCTTATTTCTAATTCTATACAAGAGATTGAACGTTTTGTAGAAAAAGTGCATCCAATTAGCAGGGATATAAAAAGTTCAGCTTACTTAGGAGATTTACTAGTTACTGCATATTCTCAATTCAGTCGTAACCGGGCTTTTGGTATTATGATTGGAAAAGGACATTCAGTTAAACACACTCAGCTTGAAATGAACATGGTTGCAGAGGGCTATTATGCTGCCAAATGCATTTATGACATGAATCGTGAACATAAGGTTTACATGCCAATTACAGATGCGGTTTACAATATGCTTTACGAGAAGATTTCTCCAATGGTGGAGATGAAAATACTATCTGATAAATTATCTTAAGTATTTGCTTTCCTTTTCCCATGCACTTTTCCTGAAAAAGCTTTTTTGGCAAAACCAGCTATTATTTCAATTGTTTGATCCTTGGCCTCTATAAAGCCCATGTGAGCAACAGAATCTAATATATAAGTTGTTGCATTCCTTGGTAGTTCAGCCTGTTCAACAATAACTTCAAAAGGAATAACAGGATCTTGTTTCCCGATAATAAATAAAACAGGATAAGTTGAAAAACGAAGAATAATTTCCCGCTCTACCCTCTCCTTCATTCCTTCAAGTGAAGCTATTATTCCTTGTTTGGAAATTTTACCGGCCCTTTTAATTAATAGTTTTATTTCCTTGGAATGTTTTTTTTGGTTTTCCTTGGTAAATAAACCCGGAATAAGGTTTTTTACGAAATCCTTTTTACTTTGCTTAATTAGGTTTATCACCCTTTCTCGCTCCTGTTTTTTTATTTGATTATCTGCTGCCGCAGAAGAATGGAAAAGGCAAAGACCTTTAACATTTTCAGGAAAAAATTCAGCATAGGCCATTGCAACATAACCCCCCATAGAATGGCCAATCAGGATAGATTTTTTTACTCTTAGTTGTTTCAGCACTGATTGTACGCATTCTGCCATTAAATCCATGGAATGTACGTATCCAAGACATCCTGTTTGCCCATGTCCGGGAAGATCTATACAAATTACACGGTATTTTAATGAAAGGGGGTCTACAAACTCCTTCCAAATATCCGAGGATTCCAAAAAACCATGAAGAAAAACCAAGGCCCTTCCTCTTCCTTTATCAATAACCCGTACAGGCGCATTTTTAAATGCCAGGTTTTTTATCATTTGAATTCATTTTGTATTGATCATTAAATCAATATAGCTGCGCGCAAATAAACGCTTTATATAGTATGTGAAAATCCTATGTACTGGCCACAGTTAAAGCTGACATTAATTCTTCAATTTCATCTGCTTCAATTGGAATATTAGCCATTAAATCAACAGGGCCATTTTCTGTAATTAAAATGTCATTTTCTAATCTTATTCCCAAATTTTCTTCTCTTATATAAATTCCCGGTTCACAGGTAAAAACCATTCCATTCTGAAATACTAGATCCGGTTCACCTATATCATGTACATCAAGACCAAGCAGGTGAGAAGTTCCATGCATAAAATATTTTTTATACAGAGGTTTGTTTGGGTTTTGATTGGTCACTTCTGATGCATTCAACAAGCCAAGTCTAATTAATTCTGCTTCCATTATAAATCCCACTTCTTTGTGGTAATCTACAATTTTTGTTCCCGGAACCAGTAATTTAATGGCTGCCCTCATTACATTTAAAACAGCATTGTAAACATCTTTTTGTCTTTGGGTAAATCTTCCACTTACAGGCACGCAACGCGTCATGTCTGAGGCATAATTTGCATATTCGGCTCCCACATCCAATAAAATAACATCTCCTGCTTTACATTCCTGGTTATTTTCTATATAATGCAAAACACAGGCATTGAAACCTGAAGCGATAATGGGAGTATAGGCAAATCCACGTGAACGTTTACGAACAAATTCATGGATCAATTCAGCCTCAATTTCATATTCCATAACTCCTGGCTTAACAAATCCCAACAATCTTCTAAACCCATCTTCAGTAATATTGCAAGCTTTTTGAAGTAAATCAATTTCATGTTGAGATTTAATCTGCCTTAGTTTTTTCATAATAGGTGCAGACCTATTATACTTATGCAAAGGATAATTTTGTTTGCACCAATTTATAAATCTTGAATCTCTTGTTTCAACTTCTACTACTGCCCTTGTATGTTCATTAGTGTTAAGATAAATATTTTCACACTCTGACATTAATATGTTTAATATGTTTTTAAATTGATTTATCCAGAAAACAGTTTTTATACCAGAAATCTTAAATGCTTCTTCCTTGTTTAATTTGGCACCTTCCCAAATGGCTATTTCCTCATTTGTTTCTTTTACAAAAAGTATTTCACGGTATTCAGGGTTAATTGCATCAGGAAAAATTATTAATATGCTTTCCTCCTGATCAATACCTGATAAATAAAACAAATCATTGTTCTGTCTAAAAGGCATTGTGCCATCCGCATTGGTTGGCATAATATCATTGGAATTAAATACTGCCAAGGAATTCGGCATCAACATTTCAGAAAATTTTTTTCTGTTTTTTAGGAACATCTCACTATTAAGAGGCAAATATTTCATGATACACGAATTTTTATATGAAAAACAACAAAATTAGGAAATCTTACATTAATTATAGACACTTTTAAATATTCAAAAAAAAATAAAACTAATTTACTTTTTTCCTTTGCATAAACATATATGAATTATACATTTGCAAACACAAAGGCATAGAAAGATTACCCTTTAATTTTCTGACACTTTGTACTTAATTAACATCCTTCACCTCAAGTAATTATGTCAAACAATTCACTGATATTCAACTCAACAATAGGAAAAAAAATATTAATGGGATTAACCGGACTGTTGCTATGTCTGTTTTTAGTAGTCCATTTATCCGGCAATCTTTTATTATTTAGTAGTGATGGAGGACGTGCTTTTAATGAATACACGGTTTTTATGACCACAAATTTGCTTATTAGAGGTGCGGAAATTGGTCTTGTTGCTGGATTTCTAGCTCATATTATTTTGGCTCTTGGATTAACCCGGAAAAATTCCGCAGCCCGTCCTGTAAAATATGCAGTGACCAAAGTAAATGAAACAGCAAGTATTTATTCCAGGAATATGGGTGTTACCGGAAGTATAATTCTTATTTTTCTTATTCTGCATTTAAAAACCTTTTGGTTTACTTATAAATTCGGAGAAATTCCAGTTATGGTATATGATGATGGAGTGGAGTTAAAAGACATGTACTTTGTTGTTCAGGCAGCTTTTACCCAATGGTGGTATTCAGGTTTATATGTTATTGCTATGATTTTATTGGGTGCTCATCTTAACCATGGCTTTCAATCAGCAATGCGTTCACTTGGATTAAACAATAAATCCTTTGCACCAATATTAACCATAATAGGAAGTGCATTTGCAATTGTTATGACTGTAGGCTTTTCTTTATTCCCGATCCTTTTCTTTTTTGGGATTGTTGGGGTGAAATAACCAATTGAAGTTAATTAATTAAAAAGAATAAAAACGCTAAATAAATGGCCAAGATAGAATCAAAAATACCTGATGGGAAACTTTCTGAAAAATGGGCAAAGTATTGCTCTACAGCTCCCCTAGTAAATCCGGCTAATAAAAGAAATTTAGAAATAATAGTTATAGGTTCTGGCCTTGCTGGCGCCTCTGCTGCTTCAAGCCTTGCAGAGATGGGATACAAAGTAAAAGTATTTTGTTTTCAGGATAGCTCAAGAAGAGCTCACAGTATTGCAGCCCAGGGTGGAATAAATGCCGCAAAAAATTACCAAAATGATGGTGATAGCGTTTACCGTTTGTTTTATGATACAATAAAAGGAGGAGATTATAGGGCAAGGGAAGCAAACGTTCATCGTCTTGCTGAGGTTAGTTCCAGTATTATTGATCAATGTGTTGCTCAAGGAGTTCCATTTGCAAGAGAATATGGAGGTTATTTAAGTAACAGATCTTTTGGAGGAACTCAGGTTCAACGTACATTTTATGCTGCCGGACAAACAGGGCAGCAACTTTTATTAGGGGCATATAGTGCCTTGAGCAGACAAATTGGAACAAAGCAGGTAGAAATGTTCACCCGTCATGAAATGCTTGAATTGGTAATGATAGATGGCAAGGCAAGAGGAATCATATCAAGAGATCTTGTAACGGGCAAACTGGATAAACACTTTGGCCATGCTGTTTTACTATGTACGGGAGGTTACGGAAACGTTTTCTTTCTTTCCACCAATGCCATGGGATCAAATGTAACGGCTGCATGGAAAGTTCATAAAAAAGGAGCATTTTTTGGAAATCCTTGCTTTACTCAAATCCATCCAACCTGTATTCCAGTTTCCGGTGACCATCAATCTAAACTTACTTTAATGTCCGAATCATTAAGAAATGATGGCAGAGTTTGGGTACCAAAGAAAAAAGATGACAATAGAAAACCTGTTGATATACCTGAAGAAGAAAGAGATTATTTTTTAGAAAGAAGGTATCCTGCTTTTGGCAACCTGGTTCCCAGGGATGTGGCATCAAGGGCTGCTAAGGAAAGATGTGATGCAGGGTATGGTGTTGGAAAATCAAAACTAGCAGTTTATCTTGATTTTGCAGCTTCCATAAAAAGACTTGGAGAAGATTTGGTTAGGGCAAGATATGGCAATCTATTCGAAATGTATGAAAAGATTACTGCAGAAAATCCTTATGCAAGCCCAATGCGTATCTACCCTGCGGTACATTATACCATGGGAGGAATTTGGGTTGATTACAATTTAATGACAACAATACCTGGTTTATATGCTTTAGGGGAAGCAAACTTTTCTGATCATGGCGCAAACAGGCTTGGTGCATCTGCACTTATGCAAGGTTTGGCTGATGGGTATTTCATTATTCCATATACAATCGGTTCATATCTTAGTGGGGAAATTGGAACTAAAGCAATCTCTACCGATCATCCTGCCTTTGTTGAAGCAGAAAAATCAGTTCAGGATTTAATGAATAATTTTTTATCCATAAAAGGAACTAAGTCTGTAGATTATTTCCATAAGAAACTTGGAAAAATAATGTGGGATTATTGTGGAATGGAAAGAAGTGTGGAAGGTCTTACAAAGGCAAAAGCTATGATTAGGGAATTGCGTGGGGAATTCTGGAAAGATGTTAAAATTCCTGGAACCCAGTTTGAAATAAATCCTGAACTGGAAAAAGCTGCAAGAGTAGCTGATTTCTTTGAACTTGGTGAGCTAATGGTAGATGATGCCATGCATAGGAATGAATCATGCGGGGGCCATTTCCGTGCAGAATACCAGACCGAAGAAGGGGAAGCATTAAGAGATGATCAGAACTTCTCCTATGTTGCTGCATGGGAATTCACAGGAGTTGGAAATGAGCCGATATTACACAAGGAAGATTTGAAATTCGAGGAAATTAAAGTTGCTCAAAGAAGTTACAAATAGATTTTAGCATGTTTTGAGTTGATGATTCATTCAAACAACTTAAAAAAGAGAAATACAACGAGAATTAAACTATTACAAAAAAACAAAACATGGATCTTACGTTAAAGGTTTGGAGACAAAAAAACATCAAGGACAAAGGACATTTGGCTACCTATCAGTTAAAAGGCATATCACCTGACATGTCTTTTCTTGAAATGTTTGATGTATTAAATGAAGAACTTATCAGTAAAGGAACAGAAGAGCCAATTGCTTTTGATCATGACTGTCGCGAGGGAATATGTGGTGCTTGTAGCATGTTCATCAATGGTAGGGCGCATGGGCCTAACAGGGGAACAACTACTTGCCAATTACATATGCGTTCATTTAATGATGGCGATACAATAGTTGTTGAACCATGGAGATCAGGTTCTTTTCCTGTACTTAAAGACCTTGTTGTTGATCGTTCCGCTTTTGACCGTATTATTGAATCTGGTGGTTTTATTTCTGTAAATACAGGAAATGCCAAGGATGCAAACAATATACTTGTTCCTAAACATGATGCAGATGCAGCTTTTGATTCTGCTACCTGTATTGGATGCGGTGCTTGCGTTGCAGCATGTAAAAACTCTTCAGCGGCTTTATTTGTAGGAGCTAAAATTTCTCAACTAGCACTATTGCCACAGGGGAAAATAGAAAGAGAAGAACGTGTAAAAAGCATGGTGGAACAAATGGATGCAGAAGGCTTTGGAAATTGCAGCAATACGGGTTCTTGTGAAGTGGAATGTCCTAAAGAAATTTCTATTGAAAACATAGCCAGGATGAACCGAGAACTTATTGGAGCTACATTTAAATAAAAGCCAATAATTAAATCATTTATTACAAATTAACTAATTAAAAAAACCGGAAAAAGTCTTACTCTTTCCGGTTTTTTAATTCCTGTTTTTTTTTGCAAAAAAATTACCTGAATAAATTAACTGTTCCGTTTTTACTGTAATCTGCTTTAGCGTTTTCAGCTTTTAAAATAAAGAAATAAGTACCCTCTGGAACTAATGCACCTGAAGAAGTTCTACCATCCCATCTGATTTCTGGCGCAGTTGTTTCCCAAATTTTAGTCCCCCAACGGTTGTAAATTTCTATACTAAAATTACCCATACCTGTATTTGGTATGTAAAACATATCATTGTTCCCATCGCCATTTGGAGAAAATACATTTGGAACAATTGCATCTTCATTAATATTGATTTCTAAGGACAATGTATCTGAGCAGGAATTCGGACTTTCAACAATTAACTGAGCAGTATAGGTTCCGGAATTCGAATAATAGTTACTAGGATTTTGAGCTGTTGAAGTTTTCCCATCCCCAAAATCCCAAAACCAGGAAGCTCCATTTAAACTGTTGTCTTGAAAAGAAACATGTTGGGATAAAGGACCGGAAAAGGTAGTATTAAAATCAGCAACGGGATTAGAATCAAGTATCACAACATAGGAAGCAGAAGCTAATGATTCACAAAATCCACCAGAGGTCACCTCGGTAACTGTTATGCTTCCTGGAGAGGCTGTTCCCCATTCTATTGTAACTGTTTGTTGATTGGGCTTAGTTGTGATTGTACCACCAGTTACAGTCCAGGTATAAGTTGAAGTTGAACTTCCTGAGGCAGCGTAGTCCATTTGTGCATTTGAACAAATTAACTGATCACCAGTTAAACTTGGAGCAGCAGGACGTGTTTCATGCAGAATAAAAGGCGTACTGGAATTACCAAAAGAATTAAACGCACTTTTTTTAATGGTTGCGAAATTTCCACTGGATCCAATATTTACCAATCCTAAAGAATTCCACATCGAACCATTAGGAGAATTCCATTGTGATGTATTGCTCCATTGCCCATCAGAGGCTATATTATAGAAAAAGGTTATATCAGCTGCAGTTGTACCTAATGTCCTATTGATTCTGTGATAAAATTCAGGATTGGTGGAGCATATTTGAGAGTCCACAGAATTTCTGTCATAGCCTTCTGTTCCTGCATCTACATTAGCCATTCGAACAGAATAATTATTTACATCCGAAGAAGCAGGAGTTATTACAATAGGCCTGTACCTATATGTTCCAGCACTTGAACCTGTAGGGAAAAGATAAGGTTGATTTGTATTTGTGGTTCTTAACAGTGCGCCAAGTCCAGTACCATTGTTGTTGGAACTTACAAACCCTTCAATTGAGGTTACACTTGAATTTGTTATGGCATTTACTGCAGGGTTTGTAACTGAAAGCAAATTGTCATCCGTTGCGAGTTCTCTGTCATTTAATACAAGTTGTCCTGAAACTGTTGCATTTATAGTTAGCCTTGCTCGAGTTCCTGTTGAACTTGTTAAAATAAGATTATTAAAAGTTGTTGGAACGGCACCTGTAATCAATTGTTCAGAAGTAGTGCCATAAAGCTCAACCTGGCTACTTTCTGCGATAAAATTAGCATCATTAAACCAGTTTTGTTCAATTCTGCAAAGACCGTTTCCATTGGTTATAGAACCATTTAAAAGATAAATGCTTCCTTCTGTTCCGCTATTGGAAATATTTATATTTCCGTTGTTCCTTAAATCACCTCCATCATTCGTAAGTCCACCATTCACCTGAACAACGGCCCCTTCCGCTGTATAAATTAATCCGCCATTACTGAATAATATTGCATCATTCGAAGTTTGGGCAACAACAGAACTCAATGCAAGGATAAAGGCTAAAAACAAAGAAAAAACACTGCTTTTTACTATTGAAAGAGTAGTTTTTGTAATCATATTTGTCAAAGGATTTAATATTCCTAAGACACAAATATATAAAATTTAATGAGAATTCAATATAATTTCAAAGCTTAGCTTATACAAAACTCTTTTTTCTATCTACGTTTTATTTCAATATAATTTCAAATAAAGCTTAGCTTACAAAACTCTTTTTTCTATCTCATTTTTACTTTTCATCATAAAGATTAAGTCTTTCGGCAAAATATTCACAAAAATCACGCATATCTCCAGCCATTTTCTCCTCGCCGGTTGCTCTTTCAAGTGTTTGTGCCATTGAAACCAAAGTTTGATGGAAAAATAATTTCATTTCATCAGCCATCATATCTTTGGTCCAAAGATCTATACGAAGTGAATTTTGTTCTTTAGGATCCCAAATAGACACCATTACTGCTTTACATGCTTTAAGGCCTACACTTTCAGGAGAATCGGTTGCTTCCCACTGGATTTTTTCCGGAATATTGTTTTCATCAAGATTTACAATGAAATTAATTTCTGAACTTTTCATATGTATATAATTTGTTTTTTAACTGTCATCCCGATTTATCGGGTCGCCATGCTATAATTGTAAGTGTTTGTCCATGGATATTTCACAGGATAAATATAACTGAAGTTTTTCAAACTAGGTTTTAATTTCTGGGTTTATATTTCGATTCCTTAAGTATATCCTTGGCATCAGCTTGAATCAAATTTTCAAGATTAACATCGCCCTTCCTTTCCATATAGGCCTTTACTATTTGCCATCCAAGCCAAACACCAACCTTTGGAGGTGATTCACGGGGCATTCCTGGAGTAAATGGGCCATCGTTTAAATAAGACATAATCTCTTTTGTATTTGTAGAAAACAAAAGTTGTTTATCAATAAATTGAGCCCAAATATTTGATTCGTTATTTTTGCACCATTCAAGTTGATCCTTGCTATAAACAATCTTCAAACTATCAGGGGTATTAGGCAAAATGGCATCCATCATATACATTATTTTTCCATGATGAATTATTTGAGCCAACATATCTTTTCCAATGGGGTCGAATTCAAATTCTGTTGCTATCCAACCTTTTATAGCATCGGGAGTTATATATTCGCTTCGCATGCTATAGGTTTTATATTGAGGAAAGCCAATCATGTTATAATATTTGTAATTGTTGCCCAAATACATATCAAGTCCAATTCCCAGGACACTATCACTCGCAGCTACAGCATAATTAAATCCTGAAATATAAGTAGTAACTTCAGGAACACGTTTGTTTGGAAAATAATGGTTGTAATGTTTAAAAGCAGATGAAAGTTCATCATTCAAAAGGTTCAAATCCTTGTATGTTGAATTTACATCCTTATAAACTTCTTTTATTTCCGAATCTTGAGTAAAAAGGACCAGGCCATTAATAGTCAAACTATCCTCAACAGGACCTGCATTAATCATTATCTCTACATAATGTTGGTAGAATTCGCCTAATTTGTCAAACAAATTCAAATGCTTTTCAAAGCTTGGTTTTTTATCGAAAAGCTCTTTTTCCAATCTAAATGCCTCAATTTTTGTCTCATTTTCTGATACATCAATTTTCAACCGGTCACTTTTACAGGAATTAAATAGAAATACGGCTAAAAAGAACAAATAAAAAAAATTCAACCCACACATTTTCATTTTATATTCAAAAAATTAATTAATATTGTATCTGTAATTCTAAAAAACATTTCAAAAGTATGAAACGAGCATCTATATTAAACATAAAAAGCAATAAAAAAAATATGCAAGTTTTTTCCAGTGCTGAATTGAAGATAAAAAGCATAACTGCCATAATTGTTCTATTATTGCTTGCAAACATAACATATGCTCAGGATTTTAAAAAATTCAGGTTTGGTTTAAAGGCTGCTCCGAACATTTCGTGGCTAAAGCCAGGCAGTCCTAACTTTGAAGCAAAAAAGGACGCAAATAAGCCCGCATTGAAATTTTCTTATGGATTAATGACTGAATTTGCGCTTTCTGAGAATTATTCTTTTGTTACAGGACTTGAAGTTACAACTCTTGGGGGCTCACTAAATTTTCCTGATTCCGCTTATTACATTTCCGGAACACCTCCTGATAACGTGTTTATCCTAACAAGAAGAACTTATCATTTCCAATACATTGAGCTTCCTTTAACGTTGAAAATGAAAACAAATGAAATTGGTTATATGAGATATTTCGGACAGTTTGGTTTTAATATTGGATTCAGGTCGAAAGTAAGGGCTGATGACAGAGGCAAATTTACCGATCAAAATTTTAAGGATGCACCCAATGAGGTTGAAATACCAGAAAGTTTAGATATCTCAAAGGACACCCAATTATTTAGAGTTGCACTAAATCTTGGAGCAGGAATTGAATATAACCTGGTTGGAAATACAGCCTTGGTAATTTCTGTAAATTACAATAATGGATTTACAAATGCTCTTAAAAAGAATTCAGGTGTAATAATGGACAAAACGATTCCTACTAATAATGTAAATCATCTTCCACTAAATCAAAAAGCAACAACTAATTATGTTGCTCTTAATGTAGGTATCCTTTTTTAAATTGTTAATTTTATTTTCAATCCCGGATTACCAGTTAATCCGGGATTTTTTTTAACTATTAATTCTGCAACATTTTTTATGAAGATTGCTTTAGCTCAGCTCAATTATCACATTGGAAATTTTGAAAGCAATACATTAAAAATTATCCTTCATATTGAGAAAGCTAAAAAAGAGCAAGCCGATCTTGTTGTTTTCTCCGAACTAGCTGTTTGTGGCTACCCCCCACTTGATTTCCTTGAATTTGATGATTTTATGCTTCGTTGCAAATCATCTATTGATAAAATTGCTCTTGCCACAAAAGGAATTGCAGTAATTATTGGCGCCCCATCCATAAATCCTGAAACAACGGGAAGGAATTTATTTAATTCGGCTTATTTCATTTCTGAGGGCAAAATACTTGGAATTTACAACAAAGGTTTACTACCTAATTATGATGTTTTTGATGAATACAGGTATTTTGAACCTGCTAAGGAATTTAAAATAATACCTTTTAAAGGAAAGAATATTGCTTTAACTATTTGTGAGGATTTGTGGAATATTGATGAAGAAAAAAAGCTTTATCAAGAAACTCCAATGGAAAAATTAATTGGCCAGAACCCCGATTTAATGATTAATATAGCGGCATCTCCTTTTTCTTATTCGCACTCTGAATTGCGTAAGAATTTAATGCGTAAGAATGCTGAACGTTATAAATTACCTCTTTTTTATGTGAATCAAATTGGAGCCCAAACAGAATTGATTTTTGATGGTAATTCTTTGGTTTATGCACCTGATGGGCATATATTGGATGAACTTGCACTTTTCAAAGAAGATTTCAAAGTATATGATCTTAATGCTTTAATTTCTGATTTTAAAACCAATCCTGGCGTATCATTTAATAAATCAGAGAACATTTATAAAGCCCTGGTGCTGGGAGTAAAGGATTATTTTGAAAAAACAGGCTTTAGCAATGCCCTGCTGGGATTATCAGGAGGAATTGACTCTGCTCTTACATTGGTAATTGCGGCCGAGGCATTAGGGGCGAAAAACGTAAGGGCAATATTAATGCCCTCCATGTTTTCTTCTGAACATTCAGTTCAAGATGCTGTTGCACTTGCTAAAAATCTTGGCTGCCCTTATGAAACCATTGGAATTACTGATGTTTATAATAGCTTTACAAGGGCTTTGGAACCCCAGTTTAAGGGAACTTCATGCGGACTTGCAGAAGAGAATTTGCAAGCACGAATCAGGGGTGTTCTTTTAATGGCAATTTCAAATAAGTTTGGTTCAGTATTATTAAACACTTCAAATAAAAGCGAAATGGCAGTTGGGTATGGAACCTTATATGGAGACATGTGTGGAGGCCTATCTGTATTGGGAGATGTTTATAAAACAGAAGTTTTTGAATTGGCTGCATTTATTAACCTCCACAAGGAAATTATACCAAATAATACAATCATTAAACCACCAAGCGCAGAACTAAAACCAGATCAAAAGGACATTGATTCGCTTCCCCCGTATGAAATTTTGGATCAAATACTGTATGATTATATTGAAAACAAAAAAGGTCCTAAGGAAATAATCAATTCTGGCTACAATGAATTGCTTGTAACCAAAATATTGAAAATGGTAAATACAAATGAATATAAAAGAAAGCAGGCTCCTCCAATTTTACGAATTTCCAATAAAGCCTTTGGTCCTGGAAGAAGAATGCCTATTGTGGGAAAATATCTTGGTTAGAATTAAAGTAGATTGTTTAAGGCCTTATTATAATTAATAAACCTATTACTCAGAAAGTATCCAGGCGCCAGGGTTTTCCCCGTTTTTTATTTCAACCAATAAATCAATTGCCTCATCTTTTGTATTAAATCCATTGTAACAAACCCTGTACAATCCTTTATTCTGATCAACGATTTTAGCTTTATAACCTTTAGACTTTAGAATGGAAATGAGATTTTCAGCATTTTCAATAACCCCAAAACATCCTGCAATAACAAAGAAATTATTTTTTCCGGCATTACTCTTAGTTACTTCTGAATTAGCGATAAACGTTTTTGCAGCATCTTCAATAATCTCTTCAGATACTGTAGGAACTTCCACTTCAGTGGCAGTAATTGTCTGGGCACTTAATTCTAAAGTTGTTTGCTCTAAATCATCAGATGAATCAACTAATTTAAAAGAAGCTTTCTCCTCTCTTGGGGAGTATGTTTGATTTGCCGTTATGGGAAAAGGAATAAGGGAGGAATAGTTCATTGAAAGATCGTAAAAAAGATCTGTTTTTAAGGGAAGCAAAGCCATTGCAGCAAGCACGGGCAAGGCTGCAAGAGTATAAGCCCATTTTTTAAATTTCGACTTTTTTTCAGAAGCAACAGCTGGCCTATCTTTAAACTGTTTTTCAATTTTTTTGTGCAATGGCTCCCTTTTTATTAATGGGGAGTGAAATTCAGTCAATCCAAATGAGTCAACCAATAGATTTATTTCAAGGGAAGGATCAAACTGAAGGTTTTGTTCCTTGTCAAGATAAAGCTCACCAACACCTTTTAAAGTAAGCTTATCCCCTTTACTTAAAGTTTTAAAACCACTAGCAACGGAGTTTTCAATAATATTTACTGCCTGATAAAAACTAACATTTTCAACAATGGCAATATGGTTGGCCAAGAGCCCGTCATTGTTTTTAATATTTTTATTAAAGGCTATTTTTTTTGTAGGAGGAATAAATAAATGTTTGGAGGAGTTTATCTGGGCATTCATATAACTTGCCACAAAGCCGCCAAGACCGGGTATAATTACACAATTATGCCAGAGTAAAAGTTCTTGTATGTATTTTTCAATCTTCATCCTATTCTTTCTATTATGCCGCTAAATTATGAAAAATCATCCGATTCTTTATTAATATTTTCCAAATCTTCAATGGTATCTATTGAAACGGATTCATATTGAGTTAGTTCTGTTTGAATAATAAATCCATTCTCTAACCATCTAAGCTGCTCCAGGGATTCTGCCCGTTCAAGAGGTGATGCAGGCAAGGAGGCAATCTTTTTTAAAGCCCCGAACCTGTAGCCGTATAATCCGATATGTTTGAGAAAAGAATGGTTTTCAAACCACATTTGTGGCTCAACATTGCGCATATATGGCACTGGAGAACGGCTAAAGTACATGGCTTGGTTTTTATTGTTTACAACAACCTTTGGTTTGGAAACATTGAAAACATCTTCATTGTGAGTGATTTTTTTCACTAAAGTGGCAATTTGCACTTCATCTGATTTGAAACAACCTATTAAATCTGTTATTTGTTGGGGATTTATAAAAGGTTCATCTCCCTGAATATTAACAATAACTTGGTCATTGTCTTGTATATTTAATTTACATGCTGCCTCATAGCATCTATCAGTACCAGAATAATGGTTTTGACTTGTCATTATTGCTTTTCCACCAAAATCAAGAACATGGGAAAAAATTTTCTCATTGTCCGTTGCAACCACAAGCTCATCCAATTCAGAACATTTGAGAACTTGTTCAAATACTCTTTGAATCATTGTTGTGCCTTTTATCATTGCAAGGGGCTTTCCTGGCAATCTTTGAGAAGCATAACGAGAAGGAATGATACCGGTTATTCGCATAATTGAAACAATTTAAGGTTGTAAAAATAGTTAATTATATTCTTTGACTTTGAGTATTCGCTATTATTTGTATCATTGCATAAAATGGCATGAATTTTAAAATATATATTAAAGAAATATTTAACACGATTTTAAAAGATGATTATTTTTATTGGGAATAAGCACAAAATTCGGCTATTAAAAAATACTTTAATATTCTTATTCGCTGTTTTTTTTAATCTTCAATTGAATTCCGCCCATGCTCAACCAACGGTTAAAGAATTGGTTGACAAAATGTTACATGCAACAAGCCAGGTAAAAACCTTAAAGTATAACAGTCAAATAAGCGAAAGAATTGATGGAGTTTTAGAATCAGGCACAAATACTACCAAAATCCAAGTAAATCCTTATAAAGTATACCTAAATATTAAAGGGGCAGAATTATTATATATAAAGGGTAGCAATGGGGATAAGGCATTGATTAAATCAAGTTCCATTCCTTATTTGAACATTAGCCTAGATCCTCAAAGCTCTATATTGAGAAGAGGCCAGCATCATACTATTTTCGAATTAGGATTTACTTATTTTAGTACAATAATTGATGCTGCTATTATTAAGGCAGGAAAAGATTTTAATCAGGCATTTAAACTTAAGGGAAGTATTCAGTGGGAAGGTAAGGATTGTTATGTTGTTATTATCGATGCGCCTGATTTTAGTTTCATTCCCTATACAGTAAAGAAGGGGGAAAACGTAATATCTATTGCCAAAAAACTTTTTGTAAGTGAATATATGATTGTTGAACTTAATCCAGAGGTAAAAGATTATTACAATGTAGTTGCAAATCAACAAATAAAAGTACCTTCTGTTTATGCAAAAAAAACGGTAATCTATATAAATAAAGAAAATTTCCTTCCTGTTGTGCAGATGATGTTTGATGATAAAGGTCTTTTTGCCAAATACGAATACCGTAACCTGATATTAAACCCTGATTTTGCTCCTGAAGAATTCACAAAGGGTTATAAAGATTACAACTTCTGGTAAATTCTGTTTTTCGAAAAAAGAAAATAACAAGAAATAAAATTTGTTTATCTTGTTATTTAATCCTTTTTTTAATCGTGACAGAAGATTTAAAATATAAAATCGCACTCTCCCTTCTTCCAGGTGTTGGATGTAAAACAGCAAAAAAACTTATTACTTTTTATGGAAATGCCGAGGCTGTTTTTAAAGAAAAAAAACATGCTTTTAATAAAACATCCGGCCGAATTCTTGCCATGGAATCAGGAAAAGACGCAGCATTAATAAAGGCTGAACAAGAGATGAACTTTATTGTTAAAAACAATATTAAGCCTCTTTTTTTTCTTGACAAATCCTATCCAAGCAGGCTCAAACAATGCGAAGATTCTCCTGTAATGCTTTATTGCAGAGGAGAAATAGACTTTTTCACGCAAAAGGTTGTGAGTATTGTAGGAACAAGAAAAGCAACAGAATATGGAAAAAATATTTGCGATGAAATAATAAAGGATATTTCGGGCTACACTGTAATGATTGTGAGCGGAATGGCATATGGAATTGATATTGCTGCCCATAAGGCTGCAATTAAAAACAATTTACCAACTGTGGCAGCAATGGCTCATGGTCTTGATAGAATCTACCCCTTGGTTCATAAATCAGTGGCAGAATCTATGTATGAAAATGGTGGACTGGTAACTGAATTTTTAAGTGGCACCAATCCTGACAGGGAAAATTTTCCAAAAAGAAATCGAATTATAGCAGGACTTTCTGATGCAACTATTGTGATAGAGGCAGGAAAAAAAGGAGGGGCATTAATTACAGCAGGCATTGCAAATTCATATAACCGGGATGTATTTGCAGTACCGGGAAAAGTAGGCGACATGTATTCTGAGGGATGCAATTTTTTAATTAAGAAAAACCTGGCAGCACTTATTGAATCAGCAGAAGATTTAATTTATTACCTTGGCTGGGAAGAAACAGGCAAAAAAAATATTCAGAAACAACTGTTTGTAAACCTTAGTCCTGAAGAAGAAGTATTAATGGACATATTAAAAGAAAAGGGAACAATGGCAATAGACAACCTTTGTAATGTTTCGAGATTAAGTACTAGCAAGGTTGCTGCATTGTTGTTAAACCTCGAGTTTTCAGGCCTTGTGAAATCGCTTCCTGGAAAAATGTTTCAATTGACTTAATTCAAGCAATTTTTTTAAACAAAAACGTTTTAGCATAGATATAAGTTTGATGAAAAAGTTAACTATTTCTGGTGTACTAATTTTAGTTTTGGGTTTTCATTTTAACTCTTTTGCCCAAAAAGACAACAGTTTCAAAATTATTGTTTCAATGACAGGGCTTGGAGCGTCCTATGAATACAACCCTGCAGGCATCCTGTATGTGGAAGGTGGATTAACCACTGCATTCAGAGCAAGCCGATTGAATATTCAATCGAAAATGGCCCTTTATAAAAGGGATGATTTTAAAATAAAATTTGGAATTGAAGGCGCCTACATAATAGGAAATGTTGACGTAGGGAGCGTTTACATTGATTATGACCGGTTCAGCAATATAATATTTATGCCTGTAATTTCTTTTGAAAGTAAAGTATTGGGTATTCAAATACCTGTTTTTATTGACCGTAGCTTTACTTATATTTTTCCAATTGTAGGAATTACACTTAATGTTACTAAAGATGATCCTGCCAAGAGGGTGAAAAAAACCAAGTCTAAAAAAGATTTTGACAAACAGAACAAAAAATTAGAAAAAGCAAGGAAGGATCAGGAAGAAATGGAATCGGAAAATTAACTTATTTCAATCCCTTGCGCAGTTTTTATGGCTGTAGCAATAATTGTGTCTATGTCTGCATCTTTTTTATCCCATGCCAAAGCAACACCCATTCTTCTGAAAGGCCTGGCCAAAGGTTTTCCGAAAATCTTTACATCTGTTTTATTTATAGTAAGTGCATTTTCTAATCCATGAAAAACCGGAGAAACAATTTCCTTGTTTGCAAGAATAACTGCGCTTGCTCCTGATCTTTCCAACGTTATTTCAGGAATTGGCAGTCCAAGTATTGCTCTTAAGTGCAATTCAAACTCATTGAAGTTTTGTGTTCCAGCTAGTGTTACCATTCCTGTATCATGAGGCCTTGGAGACAATTCGGAAAAATAAACACCATCATTTGCCAGAAAAAATTCAACTCCCCAAATTCCAAAACCTGTAAGCGCTTCTGTTATTTTTGCAGCCATCATTTGAGCTTCCTTTAAATGCTCCTCACTAATTACTGCAGGCTGCCAGCTCTCGCGGTAATCACCTCTTTCCTGTCTATGTCCTATGGGTGGACAAAATAAAATCTGCCCATTCTTCTGGGTTACCGTAAGCAGGGTTATTTCTGAATAAAAATCAACAAATGCTTCAACAATAATTTCTAAATAATCACCTCGGCCTCCAGTTGATGCATAATCCCATGCGTTTTCTATATCCTCTTTTTTTCTTATATACGATTGTCCTTTCCCTGATGAGGACATAAGGGGTTTAATAACGCAAGGAATTCCTATTTCATTTACTGCTTTTATTAATTCCTCTTTAGAGGAGGCATATGCATAAGCTGCAGTTCTTAGTCCAAGCACTTTTGATGCAAGGTCGCGAATAGCCTTACGGTTCATTGTAAAGTTAGCAGCCTTGGCACTTGGAACAACCTGTATACCGTTTTTTTCATACTCAAAAAATCGCTCGGTTCGTATGGCTTCAATTTCAGGAACAATTAAATCAGGTTTGTGCTTTTCAACAATCCTGTCCAGCTCAAGCCCATTTAACATATCAATAACTTCTTTTTCATGAGCCACTTGCATGGCTGGGGCATTGTCATAAGAATCAACGGCAATAACGTATTGACCTAATCGAAGTGCTGCAATGGCAAATTCTTTTCCCAACTCACCTGAGCCAAGTAATACTATCTTTTTCATATGTAGATAATTTGTTTTTTAAATGTCATCCCATTTGTCGGAATAGCAATGTTATTTTCATTCCTGTTTGTGCATGGTTTAAGCATGGCTATGTATAAATAAATTGAACAGGGAAAAAAAATTTTGAACTTATAAAGTTGCTTTAAATTGATTTAAAAAGCGAACATCATTTTCAAAAAACAGGCGCAGGTCTCCAATTTGGTATTTTAACATTGTAATTCTCTCCACTCCCATTCCAAAGGCAAATCCACTATATTGTTTTGTGTCAATATTGCAATTTTCCAATACATTTGGGTCTACCATTCCGCATCCAAGAATTTCTACCCATCCACTGTGCTTGCAGATGTTGCAGCCTTTGCGCTTACAAAAAGGGCATGAAATATCCATCTCAGCACTGGGCTCGGTAAAAGGAAAATACGAAGGCCTGAGTCTTATTTCTGTTTTCTCACCAAACATTTCGCGTGCAAAATAAAGCAGGGTTTGTTTTAAATCTGCAAAAGAAACTCCCTTGTCAATATACAAGCCCTCTACCTGATGAAATATACAATGGGCACGGGCAGAAATAGCTTCATTCCTAAAAACTCTTCCCGGAGAAATTGTTCTTATAGGTGGTTTGTTATTTTCCATTACCCTTACCTGAACTGAAGAAGTGTGGGTTCGAAGTGCAATATCAGGATTTTTTTCAATAAAAAAAGTGTCCTGCATGTCTCTTGCGGGGTGTTCTTCGGGAAAATTTAATGCAGAGAAATTATGCCAGTCGTCTTCAATTTCCGGACCTTCTGAAACAGTAAAACCAATTCTTGAAAAAATACTGCTGATTTCATTACTTATAATGGATAATGGATGACGCGTACCAACAATGTTGGGTTGAGCAGGCAGGGTGAGATCTTTTCCAGGTTTTATTTCAAGTTCAGGACTTTCCACAAGATTTTTTTGTTCTTGTATCTTATCCTGGGCTTTGTTTTTTAATTCATTTAAAAGAACTCCTGTATCTTTTCTTAATGAGGGTTCAACATTTTTAAAATCAGCAAAAAGTTCATTCAGAATTCCTTTTTTTCCAAGAAATTTTATCCTGAATTCTTCTAACTGATTTACATTTTCCGCTTTAAATGCTTCAATTTGGGCAATTAAATCTTTTAATTTCTGCTGCATTTATGGCTTATTTTTTCAGAACTTTCATTGTCATTTTAACATCCTTCAATGGTTTATCCTGAGGATTTCTTTCCACCACAGCAATCTTATCAATCACATCCATTCCCTCAATTACTTCTCCAAAAACAGTATATCCTCCATCTAAATGTGGTGCACCACCTAATTTTAAATAAGCGTTGATTTGCTCTTCGTTATAGGGGAAACCTGCCCTATTGCCAATAGATAAAATTTCCTCTTTTGTAAAAGACTTGCCGTGTACAATATAAAATTGCGATCCGGAAGATGCTTTCAGGGGATTGACATTGTCCCCCATCCTGGCAGCACAAAGTGCTCCTCTTTTATGAACGAATTTTTGATTGATCTCTGCAGGAATTGTTCCTCCAATATCCTTGGTTCCTCCTTGTACTCCCCCTCCTTGAACCATAAAACCAGGAATAACACGGTGGAAAATTGAAGCATCGTATTGTTTTTCTGAAGCTAATTTTATAAAATTATCTCTATGTAATGGCGTTTCATTATATAGTTTGACTTTAATATCGCCAAATTCAGTACTTATTAATACGATTGGTTCTGTGGGTGTTTTTCCTTTTTTTTGAGCCGGAGAATCATCACAGGCAATAAAAAGTACAGATATTAAAAGAATTAAATTTTTCATTGCTTAAAGATTTTTCAGAAATTATTGAACAAATGCTGAATTTCGTATATTTGATGTTTGAAATATGCCACAAGTATAAGAAATATTAACAAAATTATAAAATGCAATTTATCCTGATTTATTATTTGGAGTATTTGCAAAAAACAGAAAACGCATTGAAAAAATCCAATACCTTCCTTATGAAATTAAACATATTCAAATGCTTACTTATTTTAATTGCAGCAGCCACTATTACCATTACAGGTTGTAGAAGACCTGCAAAACCAGAGGCAATAATAACAATAACCACGGTTGACAAAAAGCCTGTAAGCGGTGCAACAGTTTTTTTACATGCTAATGATGCCACTAAACCAGGGGATTATGAATACACTTTAACAACCAATGGAGCAGGCCAGGCACATTTCAAATTTGATCTTGAAGCAATTTACACAATTGATGCCAAAAAAGATTCTCTTTTTGGACAGGGAACTGTTAGGCTAATCATGGATGAGGTTGTTAAACAAACAGTTATAGTTTACTAAATCGTCTTTCGCTTAACCAGATTTTAAATCTGGTTTTTAAAATAATCCACTACTGCTTGTTGCATTAAATTTGTTTGCTGATCAGGTGTTAATGCAGGAAGTTTTTCGTTTCTTTTCCAATGAGGCCATCCATCACTATCCAGGCCTTCATATTCATAATAGCCGAAGGGTTCCAGCAATGTGCAAATAGCTACATGCATAACATCAACCTTTTCATCTTTGGTAAATTTCCTGTATCCCTTGCCAAGTTCTTGAACCCCAATTAAAAATAAAATTGATTGCAAATCAAGGTCTGCACCAAATTGTTTTTCTAGTTTTATTAAAAGTTCTTCCCAGCTTATTTTTAGCTCATTTTCCATGGCCGTAAAATTAATTGAAATAAATGATAAAAGGTTATCAAAAGGAACTTGTTTAAAAATCCTGTTTATAGGCTTTATTTTATTAAGAATTGTGCCGTAATTTTATTTCAAATTTAATAGTTGATGAATAAATTTGATATAATTGTCTTAATTCCCCTTGTTTGGGGATTATATAAAGGTTTTCGCAAAGGCTTTGTAATTGAAGCTGCATCCCTTGTAGGTTTGATTCTCGCTACTTGGGCTGGTATTAAGTTTTCAGGATATTTATCAGAACTGTTAACTGTAGAATATGGTTATGAAACTGAATATCTGCCAATAGCTTCCTTTTTTATTATTTTTCTTGCTATACTTATTTTAATCTTTTTATCGGCAAAATTGCTCGAAGGTTTTTTAAAACTCACGATGCTAAGCACTTTCAATAAGGTTTTAGGTGCTGTTTTTTGTTGTTTCAAATATGCTTTGATTTTAAGTGTGCTGTTATTTATTTTAAATGCAGTTAAAGAAAAAGAACCTATGATTTCGGAAGATTTAAGATCAACATCCTATCTTTATTCGCCTTTAGCAAAAATTTCAATTACTTTGGTTCCCTCGCTAAAGGATTATTTAATAGAGTTTAAAGAAAATTCTTTAAAAAGGTTAAATAAACAAGAATAAGTTTGGTGTTATATAAGTAATACCTTGTAAGTTTATTCAAAGCGAATTTGAAGTGGTTAATTGTTTCAATTTTTCCAAATCAATTATCCGAAAGTGTTTCCCTTTTGTGCAGGACTAATTCATAATCTATTCACAACGGAATAATTAATTTTCTTTTTTTTATTGATCGGGTTTATCCCAAAAGGAATTTAATTTTCAAAGTTGTAATTCTTAATTAAGGGCAGCCACTCCTGGAAGTGTTTTTCCTTCAAGATATTCCAACATTGCCCCTCCTCCAGTGGAAACATAACTTACTTTTGATGCTAAATTGAATTTATTTATAGCTGCTACTGAATCACCTCCGCCAACAAGGGAGTATGCACCATTACTAGTTGCATCAACAATTGCATCCGCAAGGGATTTAGTGCCATGAGCAAAATTTTCCATTTCAAAAACGCCCATGGGACCGTTCCATAGTATGGTTTTCGAGCAAGCTATTACCTTTGCGTACATTTTTTCAGTTTCTGGCCCAATATCCAGACCCATTTTCCCTGCGGGAATTTGGTTTATTGCGCAAACTCCTGTGTTTGCCTCATTTGAAAATGAATCAGCATAAATAGTATCAAGGGGTAAATGTATTCTAACATTTTTTTGCTTTGCTATTTCCAGAATTCCTTTTGCAGTTTCAATGCGATCATCCTCCACTAAGGAAGAACCAACTTTCCCACCTTGCGCTTTAATAAATGTATAAGCCATTCCGCCACCTATAATCAGGTTGTCAATTTTGTCCATCAATTGTTCAATGATTAATATTTTTCCGGAAACTTTTGCCCCTCCAAGTATTGCCGTTAAAGGCCTTTCTGCATTATTCAAAACTTTTTCAATGTTTCTAACTTCGTCCGCCAGAAGGTATCCAAATGCCTTTTCTTGAAAAAATTTAGCCACAACAGTTGTTGATGCATGTGCTCTATGGGCAGTGCCAAAGGCATCATTAATATAAATATCGCCCAATGAAGCCAGCTCCTCAGCAAAAGATTCAGTTCCTGCTTCTTCCTGCTTATGAAAGCGCAGGTTTTCAAGAAGTAAAACGTCCCCGGGAATAAGATCCTTTGCCATTGCCTTTGCCTCACTATTTATGCAATCTTTTGCAAACTTTACCTCCCTGCCGAGCAATGCAGATAAATGTTTGATAATAGGTTTAAGGGAATATTTATCCTGGATCAATCCTTTTGGTCTACCCAGGTGAGACATCAAAATAACTGCTCCTCCATCACCAATAATTTTATTAATGGTAGGCAAAGCTGCCCTTATGCGTGTGTCATCAGTAATAGTGAAGTTTTCATTGAGTGGAACGTTAAAATCTACTCTTACCAAGGCTTTTTTACCTGAAAAATTGTAATCATCCGGAGTCTTCATGTGCTTTATCTGAAAATTTAGGTGCAAAAGTAAGAATTTGCCTCAACACTCAAAATTAAAGCAACATCCATTCTTTTTCATTTAGAAGATTATTTATCTTTGCTAAAATTGTGAAATATACCATTTTCAATGCTTTTCAAAGATATTATAGGCCAACAGGAATTAAAAAACAGACTTATTCAATCTGTTAAGAGCAATAGAATTAGTCATGGTCAACTATTTATTGGCCCTGAAGGTTGTGGAAAACTAGCCTTAGCAATTGCCTACATGCAATACGTTAATTGCCTGGTAAGAACGGATGAGGATTCATGTGGGATTTGTTCCTCCTGCATTAAATACAATAAATTGATTCATCCTGATCTGCATTTCATTTTTCCGGTAAATACCTCAAAAGAAAATACGGGGGCTGTAATTAGCGATACATATCTGGGAAAATGGAGAGCAAGTATTTACAATGACCCTTACCTAAGCTTGAATGAATGGTATGAAACAATGGGTATTGAAAATAAACAGGGTGTGATAAATGTAAATGATAGCACAGAGGTAATAAAAAAATTAAGCCTGAAATCATACGAAGCAGATTACAAAGTGATGATTATTTGGATGGTGGAGAAAATGAATACAGCAGCTTCCAACAAACTGCTTAAAATTCTTGAAGAGCCACCTGACAAGACCGTTTTTATCTTAATTTCTGAACAGTTTGAACAACTTCTACCCACAATTACCTCGCGGACACAATTAATTAAGGTAAAAAAAATTAAAGATTCAGATTTAATTGCCTGGCTTTTAAAAAACCCAGATGTTTCAAAAGAAAAGGCCTCGCAAGTAGCCTTTTTAGCTGATGGTAACAGGATCACTGCAAAAAAATTAATGCAGGAAAATGCTGAGGATGATATTTTCACTTCTTTGTTTATTCAGTGGATGCGTATTTCTTTCGGGGTAAATATTCCTGAAGCCATTGAATGGACAAGTACAATTGCAACAGCAGGACGTGAAAAACAAAAGAATTTCATTCATTACTCACTTCAAATGATCAGGGAATGTATGCTAATGAATTATGCTGCTGGAAAAAATCTAAACAAAGCAAATGGTAGTGAGGCAGCATTTTTACAAAAATTCTCCCCTTTTATTCATGGAGGTAATTGTTTGCAAATTACCGAAGAACTAACCAAAGCGGCTCAACATATAGAAAGAAATGCAAATGGGCGCATCTTGTTTCTTGATTTATCTTTAAGAATGATGAAATTATTGAAGCTCAAAGCATAAAAATTTTAATTTTGCGTTACATTAGCTGTTTTAATGCTTTCTTGCAAAAAGTTTGAAATTGAATACTAATAACCAGCGATATTGACAGGATAAAATGTCAATTGATTAATATATATATAAAATTATGGGATGTGGAAGTTGTTCATCTGGAAGTGGATGTAGTACAGGCGGCTTGCCTGGAGGTTGTCGGAATAATGGAGCTTGTGGCACAGGAGGATGCAATAAATTAAATGTGTTTGACTGGCTTTCAAACATGCAATTGCCTCGTGGACAGGTAAATTTCGATGTTGTTGAAGTTCGATTCAAAAACAGCCGTAAAGAATTTTTTAGAAATGTTGATGATCTTGACCTTAACTCCGGTGATATTATTGCTGTTGAGGCAAATCCAGGACATGATATAGGCGTTGTATCCCTTACCGGGGAGCTGGTGAAACTTCAATTGAAAAAACGAGGGATTAAAAGCGAATCGGATGATGTGAAGAAAATTTACCGTAAGGCAAGAACCACTGATGTTCAAAAATGGCATGAGGCGCAGGAATTGGAAGTTGCCACAATGCATAAAGCGAGGACCCATGCTGTGAGTTTAAAGCTGGACATGAAAATTAGTGATGTTGAATATCAAGGGGACAGAACAAAGGCGATATTTTATTACACTGCCGATGGAAGGGTTGATTTCAGGGAATTAATAAAACTTTTAGCGGATGAATTTAAGGTAAGAATAGAAATGCGGCAAATTGGGGCAAGGCAGGAGGCAGGAAGACTGGGAGGAATCGGATCCTGTGGAAGAGAATTGTGTTGTTCAACCTGGCTTACTGATTTCAGGTCCGTTTCTACAAATGCCGCCAGATACCAGCAACTAGCTCTAAATCCTTTAAAACTTGCAGGGCAATGCGGCAAACTGAAATGTTGCCTGAATTATGAGCTAGATTCTTATCTTGATGCATTAAAGTCATTTCCTGAAATTGCTGTTAACCTGGAATCAAAATCAGGAAGGGCCAAACACCAGAAAACAGATATTTTTGGTAAAATCATGTGGTATGCTTATGATAATAACCCCGGTTTATTTATCCCCTTAACTGTGGACCGTGTAATGGAGGTAATGGAAATGAATAAAAATGGCACAAAACCAGAGGATCTCGGGGAACAGGTAAAAGTTAAGGTAGAAAAAGCACATGATTATGAAAATGTGGTTGGACAAGACAGCCTCACAAGGTTTGATAATAATAAGAAACCAAAAAAGAAAAAGAGAAAAAATAAAAATCCTTCAACAATTAACACTGCTAACGCTAAAAAAACACCGTGATTTGAAATTCTTTTTTTTTAAAATAACAAGTTTTGCCATTCTTTTTGTGATCGTTTTATCCTCATGCAATGATGAGCGGTTTTATGAAAAAAACGTAGCAATCCCCAATGAATCCTGGGGAAAGAATGAGAAAATAGTATTTGAAGTTCAAGTGGATGATACCCTTGCTCAATATGATTTTTATATAAATGTGAGGAATTCAGGGGCTTATTCGTATGCAAATTTATTTGTGTTTCTGAATACTGTTTTTCCCGAAGGTGAACTGGCAAGAGATACATTGGAGATATTTCTTGCAGATCCTGCTGGAAAATGGCTTGGGCAAGGCTCCGGAGACATCTATGACAACAGGATATTATTTAAAAAACAAACCTCTTTTCCTGTAAAAGGTACTTATAAATTTGAATTTGAACATGCAATGCGTCAAGATGTACTTCCGGATATTATAGATATTGGGATGCGAATTGAAAAAAGCGACAAAAAATAAAATTTATTTTTTGAAATGATTATTTTTAACCTTGGCATTTTTTGAAGCTTATGAATAAAAAATTCTCCGGATATAGAAAATGGATTGTCCTTTTCTGGGTTTTTATCCTTTTCGTTATTGCAATACCTGTACTCGTAATAAGCGGTGTAAATAATGGCTTATTCGGAGAACTTCCTTCTTTTGAAGAATTGGAAAATCCTAAAAACAATTTAGCTTCAGAAATATATTCGTCCGATAAAAAATTATTGGGTAAATATTATATACAAAACCGTACTACTATTCCTTACGAAGATATTTCACCCAACGTGTGTAATGGATTGGTTGCTACTGAAGATGTTAGGTTTTATAATCATTCGGGAGTAGATGCCCGAAGTTTATTTCGGGTGTTCTTTCGAACATTAATTGGGGGTGATCAAAATGCAGGGGGAGGAAGTACAATTACCCAACAACTTGCCAAAATGCTTTTTCATGACAGACCCCAGGGGAAAATGGAACGGGGCGTTCAAAAACTCAAGGAGTGGGTGATCGCAGCAAAGCTGGAAAGATTTTACACCAAGCATGAAATTATGGCCATGTACCTTAACCGCTTTGATTTTGTGAATAATGCCGTAGGAATAAAATCAGCAGCCAGAATTTATTTTAATACTACTCCTGATTCATTAAATATTCAGGAAGCAGCAATGTTGGTAGGGATGGCAAAAAATCCATCCTTTTTTAATCCATTAAGAAGGCCGGAGGAAACCCAGCATAGAAGAAATGTGGTTTTGTACCAAATGGCAAGTTTTGATAATCCTCAAACCAATAAGCCATATCTTTCAAAATCTGAATTCGATTCTTTGAAAGTACTGCCCCTTGGGCTTGATTATAAAAAGGAAGATCACCTGGAAGGACTTGCTACTTATTTTAGAGAATACCTGAGGTTTGAATTGAAAAAATGGGCCAGTGAAAACAAAAAACCTGATGGTAGCTATTACAATATCAACACCGATGGGTTAAAAATATATACGACTATTGATTCTCGAATGCAGCAATACGCAGAGGAAGCTGTTGCCCAACATATGGGAAAAGAACTTCAGGATGAATTTTTCAAGCACTGGAAAGGCAAAAAAAACGCTCCTTTTTTTCATCTTAATGATCAGCAAACTGAAAATCTCATGAATCAGTCTATGAAACGCTCAGAAAGATACAGGAACCTGGTAAATGAAGGAATTAATAAAGATTCTATTTTGAAGAATTTTAACACTCCTGTCGAAATGGCCATTTTTTCCTGGAAAGGTGATATTGACACCCTGATGAGCCCAATGGATTCCATACTTTATTACAAGCATTTTTTAAGGACTGGGTTTATGTCTATGGATCCAAAAACAGGAGCTATAAAGGCCTGGGTAGGTGGAATAAATTCCCGCCATTTCTCTTATGATCATGTAAAGCAGGGAAAACGACAGGTAGGCTCAACTTTCAAGCCTTTTGTTTATGCTCTTGCTATGCAGGAATTTTGGTCTCCGTGTTATAAAGTGCCAAATGTGCCCGTTAGTTTTGAGTTGCCTGAGGGAAAAGTCTGGACGCCAAAAAATTCTGACGGTAAATATGGGGGGATGATGACTTTAAAGGAAGGCCTTGCAACTTCTACCAATTCTATTACTGCATACATAATGAAACAGTTCGGTCCAGAGGCAGTTGTTACGCTTGTACGAAAAATGGGTGTTACAGCTCCACTTGATGCAGTTCCCTCGCTTTGCCTTGGAACTGCCGACATTTCTGTTTTTGAAATGGTGGGAGCAAATAGTACATTCGCCAATAAAGGGGTTTGGACTGAACCCAATTTCATAACCAGGATTGAAGATAAAAACGGGAACGTGCTTAAAACATTTATCCCTCAACAAACAGAGGCTATGAGTGAGGAATCTGCATATCTTACTTTGAAATTGATGCAGGGAGTAGTTGAATCAGGAACGGGAACCAGGTTAAGATTTAGGTTTAAACTTAGCCCACCCATAGCAGGAAAAACGGGTACAACTCAAAACAACTCCGATGGATGGTTCATAGGGCTAACTCCCGATCTGGTATCTGGTGTTTGGGTTGGTGGAGAAGACAGAAGCATACACTTTAGATCAACCCATTTGGGGCAAGGAGCCAACATGGCATTACCAATTTGGGCATTATACATGCAAAAAGTTTATGCTGATCCAACAATTACAATTTCCAAAGGTGATTTTGAGAGGCCAACCGGAAAGCTGGATGTTGAAGTGGATTGTGCAGCATATAAAATTCAGAACACGAAATCTAACTTTGAATAAAAATAGGGCAGTATGAACAAAACAGTAAAGGACGCAGAAGCTGCTATTGCAGGAATAAAAGACAATATGACTTTAATGCTGGGTGGATTTGGATTATGTGGAATTCCAGAAAACTGCATTTCAGCACTTGTTAAAAAAGGAATAATGGGATTAACCTGCATATCCAATAATGCCGGAGTTGATGATTTTGGATTAGGATTACTGCTACACAACAAACAAATAAAAAAAATGATTGCCTCTTATGTAGGAGAAAATGCGGAATTTGAAAGACAATTGCTAAGTGGGGAATTGGAAGTTGACCTGGTACCACAGGGAACCCTTGCAACACGTTGCATGGCCTCAGGATATGGAATACCTGCAGTATTTACACCTGCCGGAGTTGGTACTGAAATAGCCCAGGGAAAAGAAGTAAGAAACTTTAATGGAAAAGATTACTTACTTGAATTTGCTTTTGACGCTGATTTTGCAATCGTAAAGGCATGGAAGGGTGATACTCAGGGCAATCTAGTGTTCCGCGCAACTGCCAGAAACTTCAATCCACTTATGGCAATGGCTGGAAAAATAACCATTGCAGAAGTAGAAGAACTTGTCCCAGTAGGCCAACTGGACCCTGATTCCATACATACTCCAGGCATTTTTGTTCATAGGATATTTCAGGGAAGTAACTATGAAAAAAGAATTGAGCAAAGAACCCTTAGAAGTTAATGGATTTCTATATTTACATCTAAAATTAAAAAACATCCTGTTGAATTTCCAAAATTAATTGATACACTTGTTTTTATTACTATTTGTATTGCTAATAAAATAAATTCAGTCTGCCTTAAATAAATTCCCTAATGAATAAGCTCTCCGCTGGTGTTACCCTGGTATTATCCATAATCCTTGTAACCCTGATTGGACTTAACCCATACCCTAACACTATTTCCTGGGATGTTTTTGGGTATTACCTGTATTTACCTGCTGTGTTTATTTATCAGGATTTGGGTTTAAAGAATATTGAGGTAATTGAAAACATAATTCAAACTTATAGCAGCACTTCTACTTTTTACCAGGCAACAAGATTGCCGGAAGGAGTATGGGTTTTTAAATACTCCATGGGCATGGCTGTTTTATATGCCCCGTTTTTTTTTATTAGTCATTTTTTAGCTTTATTTCTAGACTATGCTGCTGATGGATTCTCTCCTCCCTATCAATGGGGACTAATTGCCGGTAGCTTTTTTTACACTTTAGCTGGCCTTTACTTTTTACGAAAAGTTCTATTGAAATTTTTTAATGATCAAATTACTGCTATTGCACTTATTTTAATTGTTGTTGGCACCAATTACTTTCATATTGTGATTTACAGCAGTTTAATGCCACATAACTTCCTTTTCACTTTATACACTCTTGTTTTATGGTTTACCTTAAAATGGCATGAAACATTTAAAATTAAATATATTGTTTTGTGCGGAATAGTTTGCGGACTATGTATCCTGAGCAGGCCTTCAGAAATAGTTTGTCTTTTGATTCCTGCACTTTGGACAATAAACAATAAGGAAAGTTTTATTGAAAAAATACGGTTGTTACTAGAAAAAAAAGTTCAAATACTCTTGTTTTTATTGGTTGTATTTACAACCTGTTTGCCTCAACTTATTTATTATAAAATGATCACGGGCAAATTTTTGTATTCAAGTTATGGAAATTATGGCGAAGGAATGGAGTTTTTGAAGCCATATACCTTAGAAGTTCTATTTAGTTTCAGGAAGGGATGGTTTATTTATACTCCAATTATGCTATTTGCCATTATTGGACTATTTATGATGCTTAAAAACAAATGGAAACACAGCTTTGCTATAGTCCTGTTTACAATCGTTAATGTGTATATTGTTTCTAGCTGGTCATGCTGGTGGTATGCCGATAGTTTTGGCCAAAGAGCATTAATGCAATCCTTTGCGGTACTTGCCTTGCCTTTGGGCTATTTTATCCTGTGGTTGAAAAGCAAGCAAATTTATCTAAAGGTTTTATCTTCTATTGCTTTTGGTTTTTTCATTTTATTGAACTTGTTTCAAACCTGGCAAATCAATAATTATATTATTCATTCCTCCAGGATGACTTTTTCCTATTATCTCAAAGTGTTTGGAAAAACAACAGTTCAGGAAGAGGACAAAAAACTATTATTGGTGAATAGATTTTTTATTGGAGATGAAACGGTGCAAAACGAAGATGAATTTGCCAAAACTACGCTTGGTTTTATTGATTTTGAAAAGAATAAAACATATGAACTGAGTTATGAAAAACACCGGAAATATGTATTATCCAAAAAACAGTATTTTTCAGGAAATACCTCATTAAAGTTAGATAGCAACAATATTTTTTCTCCAAAATATGAAATAACCTACAAGGATCTCACAGACAAAGAATATGCATGGATAAGAGTTTCTGCAATGATTTATCCCACAGCAGATTTAAAAAACGATCCGGCAAGTATTGTAATTACTTTTAAGCATAAATGGAACAATTATAAATATGCTGCATTAAATTTTGAAAATCTACCCCATTTAGAATTAAACAAATGGAACAAAGTAAGTTTTGATTACCTTACACCTGAGGTAAGGAAAAAAAGTGACAACTTAAGTGTTTATGCATGGAATAGAGGGAAGAAAAACATATACATTGATGACCTGAAAATTGATGTTTTTGAACCAAAAAATTAAAAAAAACTTCAATAATGAAAATGAATAGGCAAATTGTGTGATTTAAATAAAAACAATTCGTTTGAGTTATTAAAAGGCCCAAGACAATAGTGCAACAAAAGTGGTATAGGTTATTCTTATATTAAATAACAGATAAAGTTTACATTTGTCAGCTTAAAATATATATTTGCATAGTAAATTATTAAAAATGTTCTATTATAAAAAATGGGCCATCGTTGTTCCTTTGGCTAATGAGGAAGCAGATTTTAAACCATTCATTGAAATGGTGAATTTGGTGATAAATGAATTGAACCCAGGAAATGTTTATTTCATAGTTGATAAAGCTTCAAAAGACAGGACTCTTGAGCTGTGCCAGGAACTGTCAGCCAGGGATCCAAAATATGTTACTGTATGGGCGCCTGAGAACAAGAATGTTGTAGATGCTTATGTTAAAGGATTGCGTGTTGCATACGAAGCAGGTCATGAAATAATTATTGAAATGGATGCAGGATTATCCCACGATCCGAGAGCAATTCCAATGTTTTTGCGTGTATTGAATGAAGGAAATGAATGTGCATTCGGAAGCAGGTTTATAAATGGAGGTTCTATGGGGGATTCGCCATTTAAACGTAGATTTCTTTCAAAAACGGGAACCTTTCTTGCCAATTTTTTACTTGGAACTTCATTAAGGGACATGACCTCAGGATACCAGGGATTCCATAGGGATGTGGTGGCTAAAATAATAGATCATAAGTTTAGATCAAAAGCTCATTTTTACCAAACCGAATTGCGTTATTTGTTGCGAAATAGAAGAATTTTCGAAGTTCCAATACATTACCAGGCACCTTCACCGCGTGTTTCAAAAAATGCAATAAAAAATGCCTATCAGTCCTTGTTTTATTATTTCTTTCAACGATTAACTGGAAATAAACCAACACTATAATGAATAGGGTATACCCTGGTAATTAGTAGAATTTTCATTCCAAATAAATATATGTCAAAAACACTTATCATTACCTCAATTGCAAACGATCAAAATGCAATATTAAAACAATTTGCAAAGGAATGCAAAGAACAAAACACGCCATTCATTGTAATTGGTGACACAAAATCACCGGAAAATTTCCAATTAGAGGGTTGTGATTACTGGAATGTTGAGCGTCAATTGGGCTTGCCTTTTGAACTGGCAAAAATCACCCCCACCCGCCATTATTCAAGAAAAAATTTGGGATATCTTATTGCCATAAAAAACGGGGCAACGGAACTGGTAGAAACAGATGATGACAATATTCCGCGTAAAGAATTTTGGGAACCAAAATCTCGTGAAGTAAAGAGCCATCAGTTTGAAAACAAGGGCTGGGTAAATGTATACCATTACTTTAGCAAGCAGATGATTTGGCCAAGAGGCTTTCCTTTGGAGGAGTTACAAAAAAAACAAATTGCACTTTCAGACCTGGAAAACAAAAGTACCCTGTGCCCTATTCAACAAGGCCTTGCTGATGAGAATCCGGATGTTGATGCAGTTTACAGACTTACTTACCCCCTGCCATTTAATTTTGAATTAAAAGAACGCTTAGCATTAGGCAAAAACGCATGGAGCCCCTTTAACAGTCAGAATACCTATTGGTTTAAAGAAGCTTTTGCATTGATGTATTTACCCTCGTATTGCAGCTTTAGGATGACCGACATCTGGCGCAGTTATGTTGCACAGCGTATAGCATGGGAATGCGGCTGGAGCATACTATATCACGAACCTACAGTTTGGCAGGAGCGCAACGAACACAATTTGATGAAAGATTTTGAAGATGAAATTCCAGGATACACCAACAACTTTAATATTTGCAAAGAATTACAAGCACTTGATTTAAAGCCAGGCCAGGAAAACATCTACCCTAATTTAATAGCCTGTTATCAAAAACTAATTGATATGGGTGTGATTGGAAAAGATGAGATGATATTGTTAAAAGCATGGATAAGCGACTTGAAAATAGTATTAAATTAGAATGATTCAATCCAAAATTAAAATCTATTCTGCTTTCGTTTTATTGATTATTCTTGTTTCTTACCCGCTTTTCTTAAACTTAGACAAACTAAGTGTAAGAATGTGGGATGAGGCTAGAAATGGAATTAATGCAATTGAAATGTTAGGAAATGGAAAGCTATTTGTAACCCATTTCGATGATCAGCCTGATATGTGGAACACAAAGCCTCCATTTATGATTTGGATGATTGCACTTTCCATGAAATTTTTTGGTGTAACTACATTTGCATTAAGATTCCCCTCTGTTCTGGCAGCTCTAACAATTGTTATATATGGTTTTTGGTTTGCAAGAAAATATATTCAATCAACAAACCTTGGTTTTATATTTGGATTAGTTTTATGCACATCAATTGGATTCATTGATCATCATGCATCAAGAAATGGAGATTTCGACACAATGCTTGCAATGTGGATATTCCTATATGTTACACAGTTTTTTCTGTTTTTAGAAAACAGAAAACAAATAAATTTAATACTTTTCTCCATTTTTTTTGGTCTGGCTTTACTTACCAAAGGAATTGCAGCATGCATGATTTTACCAGGCCTGGCAATTTATTTTTTTATCGATAAAAAGAATCTCACATTATTAAAGTCAGCAAATTTTTATGTATTCTCTTTTTTGGGCCTGCTAATTGGGCTCTCCTATTACATTATTCGGGAACAAATGAACCCTGGCTTTATTGAGATGGTAATTTTTAATGAAATAACAGGCAGATATGCTGAAACAAACGAAGGTCATTCGGGATCAATTTGGTTTTACTATGAATTATTAAGGGACTACCACTATAAGTTTTGGATATATTTTATTCCATTGGCACTAGTCCTGATCTTTTTAAGGGCAGATAAAAAATTAAAAAAAATAACAGCATTTATTTTTCTTCAGGCTATAGTATATTTTGCAGTAATTACTTTTTCAGATACAAAACTAGATTGGTACGACCTCCCATTATTTCCATTGTTTGCCCTAATAATAGCCGCTGGCTTTACTCAATTACAAATACAAATATCAGGTTTAAGTGTGTTGAAAAAATCTATTTTTAAACAATTTGTTTATCTATCAATAACGTCACTAATTTTTATTATTCCTCTGAAAAATATTTTTGCCACATCCATTCAGTTTGAAAAAGAAACCTATTATCCTGAGACGTTTTATGGCGATTTTATAAATGAAATACATGCATTATTTCCCAATCAAAAAAATTTAAAGGTAACTTCCGAAGGTTACAATCCGCATCTAATCTTTTATATAAAAGAGAAAGAAATGCATCATTTGAATATTGAAATTGTTCAACCAACCAACCATGATTTTGTACAAAATGACACAATTATGGTAACGGAAATGAAATTTTTTCCAACATTGAAGGAAGATTTGGTTTTAGATACTTTAATTATTGCTGAAGGTCCGAAATTATTGCTTCGGGTAATTTCCTATGATGAATACTTCAAAAACAAATATGTAAAACTATTTCTAAAAAAAGTTTCAGAAATTAATTCCGACAAGCAGTGGAACCAAGCAACAAAGCAAAAGGCTCTAAATAATAATGTAACCATAGAAAAACAAGTTATGCTGGAAGCATTGTGGTGTTTAACTAATGCTAAAGAAATTAGCCCTGAAGAACAAGATTCCATCAAAGTTAAATACAATTTTTAAAACTCTACTTTTTGAATTGCAACTTTAAAAGTAAAAATAGAAACTATTTTAAAACAGATACTATTTTTTCAGCTCTTCTTCTATAATCCATTTTGCGTCATAATATAAGGCTGTATCCAAACTTGTATTACTTTCTCTGGCTTTTAATTTAATCATTTCAAGCCATTCTGGGTTAGCTTTTATCTGAACGATTTTAATATTTATTTTTTCTTCTTTAGTGGTTCCTATTTGAATTACTGGATCAATTTTTAAAACATATCTTGCATCACCAATCAAAGCCTGCTCCTCGGAAACACCCTCCTTTTCAGCTCGTTCAATCACTGAATTATACCAATTGGGAGTGGCTTTTATTATTTCAATCATATTTTGTGTTTTTCTTACATTATCAATTTCTATTAGCAATGCTTTAGGTAGAAATTTTGATGAAATATTGTCAACATTTAAATAAGCCCAATTATTAATAAAATTAGTATTTTCATTTATTGAATCAATTTGAGCTTTATTCAAGCCTATTATTTCCAAATTATCTGTATGTTGTTTGTGTATAAGTATTTTGGTAATAGTACCATCTGTTTTCATGAAATAAGCAGGAGTACTTGAATAATCATAGGCTGCATTAGGAAAATACCTATTTAAGAATATTACTGGGTCCGGGTTGTAAAATTTGGGATAATTTTCCAACACCCATACTGAAATGGGTTTTGGCACATTTGTGGACCAGTCATAATCACTTAAATTGTTGTGATAAATTACTGTTGCTATTTGGGTTATAAGCGCAAAAGAAGCAATACTGATTTTTAACCTCAGGTTTTTAATTTCGTACAGCAAAAACGCAAAATGAACCAAAATCATTCCACTAAAGTAGGTAACATAACGATTTACAACAGACTGGCCATGATTCCAATTATCAATTGTTGCTGCAATGCAAACAGAAAATACAGTAAAAACCACTATTATTATTTCTAAAATATATTCCGGAGGTTTAGTTGTGAGAAATTTCCGAATAAGAAGGAAAATATATAAAAACAAAACAAGTGGAATTGCCAATATTGCGCCTTGATTAATATCAAAAAACAAACCCAAAACACGATTAACAGTTACATAGTCAAAACTTAAAGCCCCCTGATATTTAATAAGGTTTGTTTCACCAAAATGGTAGTAGTAGAACAAAGATGGACCAAGCACTATTATTGTGCTTAAGCCCAACTTTACTAGATTTTTAATATTAATTGGTGCTTTAATTAATGTATATACCGCTAAACCAGCAATCAAAATAGCCATTGGCTGATTTTGCAATGCAGCAATAGACATTAAAAACAAACCCCAATAACGCCTTTCGGATAGGAATAAAAACAAACCCAATGAAGAAAAACAAACTGTAAATACTTCTGGGTGTTGCCAGGATAAATACCAATAGTTTGTTGAAAAATAAAACATGAATACAAAGAGAGTTGTATATAGCTTATTAAATCCACTATATCTGAAGAATAAAAAACTACAAATAACAATCAACATTAAATTAGTGAGCTGATGGATAATTAATGGATTAAAATCCAATACAGCACAAAGAATACGGGAAGGCACATTAATTAAAGAGTATGCAAAGAAATGACAACTAAATTTTTTACCCTTTTCACTTACAAAAAAAGCATAATCGTAATCCAGAGGTTGATGATTCTTTTCTGAAACAAACTGCTGAGCTGCATCATAAGTTATTGCTTTTTCATTATTGGACCAGTCGGCAATTTTAGTGTATGCTTTTTTAAAGGTTTCAAAATCACCCTCTCTTACATCAGGTGAAAAATGATTGTAAAAAGCCTCTGTCATTATTGTATATTCAATTACATCCCCCGTAGGATAAATTTTATCTTCACTTACTAGTCGAAAAACCCCAAGAATAAAAATAACAATTACAACAAGGGAGGAAATACTAATTAAATTGCTTTTTATATTTTTTATAAATTCCATTCTTTTTCGAATTACTAATTATTTACTTACTTTATTTTAAAAAAAATGCATCAAAATTTGAACTCTAAAACTCACCTTTTTGTATAACAACTTTAAAATTTTCAATGTAAAAATTCTCTTTAGCACGGTTCCAAACATATATTTTTAATTCCGCATCATCAGAAATACCGCTAGGCAAGTTTGCTATTAAAGAAATATTATTCCAGTTATTTGGCACCTTCATTTTTTCCAGAACAATTAAATCAGCTCTGAACAAGGATTCCCCATCTTTTTCAACTGAAATAACCATATGTCCGATTGATTTTTTTTCATTATAAACTAAAGCGTTTATTGAAATGGCTGTTTTTCCATTCAATTCACTTATTTTTTTTACTATTCCCGGGCTAAACTGATTTTGTTCATTAATTAAATAAGATGCCCTTCCAGTATCAGTGAATATAATTGAAGGGTTATCTATATTACAACCTGCATTCATAAAGGAAGAATGAAAAACAAGACAAGAATCACCCTTAACATTCTTGCCAATAAAGCTTTTTACCAAATCACAGGGATTGTCTGAGACATCTGCAATAATTTCAATTGGATTACAAGCTAACTCATTTTTTACAAATACAGTGTAGCCTGTACTGATTCTCTTGTAATAGCTGCATTCTTTAAATCCTTTACTTACAATAAATTCTTCTATTTTATGGTCAGGATCCTGAAATTGCGAATGAGAATGAACATAAATAACTTTATTTATAGTATCGTAATTTAAATTTTCCCATCCATACAAAGGACACTTCTCACAATAGTAAACATTGTTTTTTGCCAACATTTCAGCCGATTTTGAATAATTCCTAAAGGATTCGTAATCGTAATAAAAAGCAAAATCCATGTATTTATAAGTGGCGGAAATAAAAATAACCGTATTCTTATCCTGCTTACTTTTTACAACCGGAACCATTCTTTTCCAATCATCTTCGCGTTCCTGCGTAATTTCAAAAGAAGTGAGTATCAATAAAGCAAAAGGGATAATAAATAAGAACTTATAAAGAAATTTCATTTTTAGATTTGAAAAAAAGTAAGCAATGCACAAAAACAAACCAATGGTGGTATACAAAATATACCTTGCATGGAATACCGGGGTTTTCTGAGAAACAATAAAATCCAGAACTATGGGCAGGATATACAGTGTTACAAAAACAAAGTAGTGTTTGCGATTAAACTCCATGCTAAGAACCTTCAGCTGATTGTTGAAAACAACAATCAAAAATGAAAGCGAAACAAATGCACTAAAAACATAAAACAAAGTTTCACTTCCCGAAAGAACATTTGTATGGTATCTAAATGCATCAAAATTTGGAGCTATGTTCCAAAAAGAGCCTTCTTTGGGAACATTGGATAAGAGTATAGAAACCCAGGGCAAAAAAGAAATTACAAGGAATATTTGACTAACAAAATAATAAACAAAAGCTTTTCTGTTTTCTTTAAAATATCCCCAAATAAAAACAAACTGAACAACAAGAATAAAAACAGAAAGGTAATGCGTAAAGAGTAAAGACAAATTAATTAACCACAAAAAAATAACATCGCTCTTTTTGGGCTTAGTAAGCAAATTGAAATAAATATAAAATGAAGAAATGCACAACAATTGAATAAGGGCATAAGGCCTTACCTCTGTAGAGAAATAGTGCTGGGAATTGGAAAACAAAAACAAGAAAAAAGCAATTACTGCTGTTTGAATGTTCAAAAACTTTTTGGCAAATAAAAATAAAATAAGGCCTGCAAAAACACTACATGCAACAGATAACATTTTAGAAGCTATTTCTGTTACTCCGAAAATTTCCATCCAAAAATGCAACAAAGCAATGTGCATGGGTGGGTTTTGATCATTTAAAAATATTACTTTTAGTTCAGATAGCGATTTTTGACCATGAAACACACTATACATCTCATCGCCATATAAGCTCTCCAGAGAAAGGCCATATGTACGAATAAACAGTGATAGTAAAAACAAAAAAAACAACAGTAAAAAGAATATTAATTTACTATTTAATCCTTGTTTTTTATTTGTTGGAATTTCACCCATTGTTGACAAATATTCTCGTGGAATCACCCTTATGGGTATTTCTTAATGGTCTGCAATACTCTATATTATCACAAACATAGTATTATTTTTTTTGTTTACACAGGAAACAAATATTCATGAATTACAATTCACAATTACTTAACTGGAATTTGAGGATAAGCAGGGGACTAATAACTATCTTATTTTTCAAGGAATTAGCTGTTCATACATTTATACTACAATTTGAATTTTTGCAGTTATTAATGAAAATTAGGCTTAAAATAAAGAAACAGGCAACAAAGAGTTTTGAAAATTCAATGAATTTAGAGTTAAATAAATGTAATAAAGTTAGTTTTGACTACCTTTCCGCTGAATTCAGATAAAACTGCCTAAAAAAATAAAACCGGTAAAAATCAGAATATTTTCATCCCTGATTATAAAATTGATATTTTTGAACCACAAAATTAATTAAAATGCCTTTAGATAAGAACGGAATTGCCAAACGCATTGCCCAGGAAGTAAAAGACGGTTTCTATGTAAATTTAGGAATTGGAATACCTACCTTGGTAGCAAATTATATCCCTGAAGGAGTTGATGTTATACTTCAATCAGAAAATGGCTTATTGGGAATGGGCCCTTTTCCTTTTGCAGGAGAAGAAGATCCTGATTTGATAAATGCCGGAAAACAAACCATTACAACAATTCCTGGATCTGCTTTTTTTGATTCAGCCATGAGTTTTGGAATGATTCGCGCAGGGAAAGTTGACCTTACCATTCTTGGAGCAATGGAGGTGAGTGAAACAGGAGATATTGCCAATTGGAAAATACCGGGAAAAATGGTAAAAGGTATGGGAGGTGCAATGGATTTAGTAGCTTCGGCCAAAAACATTATTGTTGCCATGCAACATATTAATAAGGCCGGGGAATCAAAATTACTTCCAAGTTGTTCCCTTCCACTTACGGGAGTTAAGTGTGTAAAAAAAATTGTCACAGAATTGGCTGTAATTGATGTTACTCCCCAAGGTTTTAAACTTATTGAAAGGGCGCCAGGAGTATCTGTGGAAGAAATAGTAAAAGCCACAGCTGGAAAATTAATCGTTGAAGGAGAAATTCCGGAAATGAAAATTTTTTAAATTCAAACTTCCTGTAAATAAATTCAGGCTAAATTATCCGGAAAAACGTTGAATTTAACACCATAAAAAAAACATGATCAAATTAATTCGTTTTAGTGCCCTATTTATTCTAATCGCACTTTTTGCCTCATGTAGTAATAGTCCTGAAATTTTAAATGTAAAATACAATTTAGGTGAACTTTCAAATGGAGTTATTCAAGCCGATTTATCGGGGGTAGTTACCAATGGGATAGAAATTCCAACAGAAAGGCAAACCGCTTCTGGCAATTTCGACATTTCATTTGAGGTAAAAGGAAGCAAAGGCCAGAATTATTTTTACAAGATTTATTACCAGAACGAAAGTTACAAATTCCCTGAAATTGCTGATACTGCCCAAAATTACAATGCATTTGCAGATGAAAATTTCTATGGCTCTTGGAATGATCCATCTATAGGATTTAAAAAAGTGCCTGCAATTGATTTTACTATTAATGAATCCATAAAAATTATTGGCAATCCAAGAGACGAAAAAAAATATTATGGAATTCCATTCCAAAAAACGTATTACAGTGAGGAAGATATTCAAGCCGTAGGCAAAAACATAAGGGAAACACAAGACTGGTTTGCCGCCATAGTTTCAAAAGCAGAAAAAAATAAATTAAGTATCGAAGAACAATTGCTTTTTGATGCTAAGTGGGTTTTGAAAAATGAAACCAGGGGAGAGCATGAAAACAACCGGTGGAAAAGAAATCCAAGAATGGGCACTTACAGCCTTATGGTAGTAGTTACTACAGAGGAGGAACTAGCCAAGATCCCTAAACACATCCAATTTATAAATGAACTTTCAGATAGCGGAATTTTCGTTTCTCCTTATTACTTTTTCAAATACAAAATAAACCCTGATTCTTTTCCTGATACAAAAGTATTTATTGATAGCTCCTTTGTAAGGGTACAAGCTTCCATGGATGTTGCTGGGGGAATATGTGCCAATCCACTTGAATATCCCTCTTCAGAAAAAATGCCCGATGAAAAAGCGTGTGGTTGGAATAAGGATTTATTTAACAATGCACATTTCGGCCAGTTTTTTTCCTCCCTGAATAAAAACTTCCACTTAAATACAATACCTCTTATTCAAGACGTAAATGATTCCAGTTATACAAAGGATGAATATGATTCAGCAATAAAAAAATATTCAGAAAAACAATTTAAAAAAGATTACATAAGAAGTACTGAAAATCCGTGTAAATATGTAAGGTATAATGAAAATAAAAAAGCTATTGAGATTGTGAATCCCGGAAATGACAAGCTTGCAGATGCACACAAAGTTAATATGGGGATTAAAACAAGAATAGGATTCACTTACGGAAAAATAACTGCTAAAATTAAATTCCCTGAACTGATAAATAAACATAACGTTTGGAATGGATTAACAAATGCCTTTTGGTTAATATACCAGGATGAACAGGAATGGAATAATCGCAGGGTTTGTAAAACAGGCTATTCCAAAAAGGGAGAAACCATAAATGATGCTCCAAGGATTTCTCAGACAAATTATTCAGAAATAGATTTCGAAATAGTAAAAACAAGCCCTAAATGGCCAATAGGTTATTACAAGGGGAGAATAAATGAAAAGGATGAATCGCAAAGTGATGATATTATTGTTGGATGCACTAACTGGGATTTAACCTGTAAGGATTGCAAAACATATACATGGGGAATTGATACGGTTGAATATGAAAATAAAACTTTTGAAACAATGCGATGGGACAGTCATTATCAAGCCCTTACTACCCGAACTGCAGCAAAAGACAATGACTTATTCAAAAGCCCATATTACTACTACCAATTTGAATGGACTCCCAACCATATTATTTGGAGAATAGGACCGGAAAAGGATAAACTATCCGTTGTTGGATATATGAACAGTGATATAACATCTATTCCCAACAATCAAATGATTGCTGTAATTACCCAGGAATACCACTTATCGGAGTGGTGGCCTCCTATAACCTTTAAGCAAGAATTCATTCCATTTCCAAAAAATGATATAATAGGGGAAGTATATGAATTAACGATTGAATAAAAAGAGGCTTTTTAAAATTAAATGAAAAACTAAACCCCTAGTGAACAAAGTCAAGAAACTTTCCATAATAATTCCAGCTTACAATGAGGCTGCTACAATTCATTTAATCCTCAATAAGGTATCAAAAGTTGAACTTGTGGATAACATGGAAAAGGAAATTATTATTGTAAATGATTGTTCCTCTGATAATACAGCTGAAGTTATAGAAAAATACATGCTTAACAATTCAGGTACTACCATTAGCTTGCATAACCAGCCCTACAATCAGGGGAAAGGAGCTGCATTGCACAAAGGTATCAAACTTGCCTCTGGTGATTATGTAATTATCCAGGATGCCGATTTGGAATATGATCCTGAAGAATACAATGTGTTGTTAAAACCCCTTATAAACGATGTGGCTGATGTTGTATACGGATCAAGATTTATTGGAGGAAAGCCGCACCGCATTCTTTTTTTCTGGCATACATTAGGGAATAAATTTTTAACTGCGCTTTCCAATATGTTCACCAATTTGAATTTAACGGATATGGAAACCTGTTACAAGGTATTTAGATCGGATATTATAAAAAACATTGATTTTAAGGAAAAGCGATTTGGTTTTGAACCGGAAGTTACAGCAAAAATTGCCAGAGTACCTAAGGTGCGCATTTATGAAATAGGAATTTCTTATTATGGCAGAACATACGAAGAAGGAAAAAAAATTGGATGGAAAGATGGTGTAAGAGCAATTTACTGCATTATGAAATACAATATTTGGAATCGAAAATAAGGATTTTCAATTTCTTTGAAATTATATAACCTTGCTAAAACTTCAGTTTCAATAAAAACATAAAATTGAAGTTTTAATGCATAAAATTTACAGGAAAAAAGATAAAGACATTAAAAAAAGTATCCTTTGACAACACAATTTCCATATCTGAGTATAATTATTCCTATAAATCAGGAACAGGTGTTATTGTTAAAAACAACAGGTATTATTTTAAGAAATGACAATGCCTAAACTAAAATTTGATTTTTCCCGGGTAATTCATAAAACAACTATTTCTGGATTTATACTTGCATTCATTGTTTCATTTTTAATCTTTGAAACATTTAGTAAAAAACTTTGGGAAACCAGGGAGATTATTATTTCAGATGTAATCTCCTATTATGGTTATTTGCCTGCGGCAATAATTCACAATGATTTACACTTAAATTTTATTTATTCCGATCACAAAGGGGTTTATTGGCCTGTTGAGGCTCCAAATGGAGGGCTGGTGTTTAAAATGACAATGGGACTTTCCATTTTATATTTACCTTTTTTCACAATGGCCCATTTAGAGGCTTTAATATTTGGGTATGAGGCCTATGGGTTTTCTATGCCCTATCAGAAATGGATACAGCTTTCCGGATTATTTTATTTTTTTTTCGGACTATTCTATCTTCGCAAAACTCTTAAATTGTTTTTCAATGATATTACCGTTTCTTCAACACTACTCACTCTGTTGTTTGCAACAAATCTATATTATTTTGTTACGGATTTATCTCCCTACAGCCATAGTTTTAATTTTACTTTAATTGCAGCATTTACTTATTACAGCATAAAATGGCATGAAGACAAATCGTTTAAAAAATCATTAATAATAGGTGTTATAGGAGGATTAATTGTTTTGGCCAGGCCTGTTAATATTCTTGTATTTGTATTTTTTGCATTGTATGATGTTAAAAATTTCTCAGACTATAAATACAGAATCAAAGAGGTTTTAATTTACAAAAAACAATTGCTGATAATAGCCTCAATTTCATTTTTAGTAATTCTCCCTCAGCTAATTTACTGGAAAATTATAACCGATCATTTTTTTTATTACTCCTATACAAATGCAACCCTTGGAGTGGAAAGGTTTTTTTGGACAAATCCTCATATACTGGAAGGACTTTTTAGTTACAGGAAAGGCTGGCTGGTTTATTCTCCGGTAATGATTTTTTCTCTAATTGGCTTTATTCTACTTTATAAAAAACAGAAAAAATTTTTCATACCCCTTGTTACTTTGTTTGTTTTGTTCATTTATATAATTTTTTCCTGGTGGAGCTGGTGGTATGGTGGAGGTTATGGTATGCGACCTATGATAGATATTTATCCATTTTTAGCAATCCCTTTTTGCGCTTTTGTAGAATACATAATCACCCAAAAAAAAATCATTTACAATGCCCTTGTTGCACTAACATTTTCTTTTTGTATTTATCTTAATTTTCATCAAACCAACCAATATCGTGTAGGGTTATTGCATTGGGAGAGTATGACTAAGGAAGCCTATTGGATTTTATTCCTAAACAATCAACTCAATGATTCAGATATAAAGGCATTGAGTGTTGGGTTTAAAGACCCTGATTTTAAAAAGGCAATGAGAGGTGAGGATGAATATGAATTCAAACCTTTTTATAAAAAATAAGCAACTATTTTTTTACCTCAAGCTTAATTCCAAGTTCCTGCAACTGTTCAAAACTAATGGGAGAAGGGGAATCAATCATTACATCCCTTCCTGCATTGTTTTTTGGGAATGCAATAAAATCCCGGATACTGTCTGAACCACCAAATAAGGAACAAAGGCGGTCAAAACCAAAGGCAATGCCACCATGAGGAGGCGCACCGAATTCGAAGGCATTCATTAAAAACCCAAATTGTGCCTGTGCTTCTTCTTGGGTAAAACCAAGCTTTTCAAACATCATTGCCTGCAATAAACGATCATGTATACGTATTGACCCGCCCCCTACTTCAACACCATTGATTACCATATCATAGGCATTTGCCCTTACACTAGCTGGATTGGTGGATAAAAGATCAATATCTTCGGCTTTTGGTGAAGTAAAAGGATGATGCATGGCATGCCAGCGGTTTGTTTCCTCACTCCATTCCAAAAGAGGAAAATCGAGCACCCAAAGTGCCCTGAAAACGTTTTTATCTCTAAACCCAAGCCGGGTACCCATTTCCAATCTTAATTCTGATAATGCTTTGCGTGTCTTTGATTCCTCACCTGCCAGAATTAATATTAAATCCCCTGGTTTAGCATTGAAAACTTCAATTAAATTTCTCAAATCTTCTTCACTGTAAAATTTATCTACTGAAGATTTAATTGTTCCATCTAAATTGTACCTGGCATAAACTAATCCTGTGGCTCCAAGCTGTGGTCGTTTTACGAATTCCGTAAGTTCATCCACTTGCTTGCGTGTATATTCCGAACAACCCTGGGCACAAATTCCTATAATAGATTCAGCATCATCAAAAACCTTAAATCCCTTATTTTTTAATGGCTCATTTAGCATTGAAAATTTCATTTCAAATCTTATATCCGGTTTGTCATTACCATAATCCCTCATTGCCTCGGCATACGTAATCCTGGGAACAAGGGGTAGATCGATATTTTTTACTTTTTTAAACAAATGTCTTGTTAAGCCTTCGAAGGTTTGCAATATATCTTCCTGTTCCACAAATGCCATTTCACAGTCAATCTGAGTAAATTCGGGCTGCCTGTCGGCACGTAAATCCTCATCCCTGAAACATTTTACAATTTGGTAGTATTTATCAAAACCTGCTACCATCAACAATTGCTTAAAAGTTTGAGGGGATTGTGGAAGGGCATAAAATTCACCGGGATTCATTCTTGAGGGTACAACAAAATCACGTGCTCCTTCAGGAGTTGACTTAATAAGACAAGGAGTTTCAACTTCCAGAAAATCCATTGAGTCAAGGTAATTACGGGTAGCAATTCCCATTCTATGTCTTAATTCAAGATTTTTTCTTACGTTGTTTCTTCTTAAATCCAGGTAACGGTACTTCATTCTTAATTCATCCCCACCATCGGTTTCTTCTTCAATAGTAAAAGGAGGTGTTTTGGAAACATTCAATACTTCAAGTTCATTTACACTAATTTCTATTTCGCCAGTTGGTATTTTAAAATTCTTGTTACTTCTTTCAGTTACTGAGCCTGAAATCTTAAGCACATATTCCCTACCAAGCTTTCTTGCTTTTTCACATAAATCTGAATTCGTATCCATATTGAATACTAATTGTGAAATACCGTAGCGGTCACGTAGATCTATGAAAGTCATTCCCCCTAAATCTCTTGATTTTTGTACCCAACCGCATAAAGTAACCCTAGCTCCGGTATTTTTTATATTTAATTCTCCGCAAGTATGTGTTCTGAGCATATCTCGTAATTTTATATTAAGTTTGCGAAATTAGCAATTATATTAATGCATAATAGGTTCTCTTTCTTCAATTAAATACTAATGCGATTTTACAAATATGGTTTTTTCTATTTTTTCTGATGAACATTTTATGAAAGAGGCTTTAAAAGAAGCGCATAAAGCATTTGAAGCTGACGAGGTTCCAGTGGGAGCGATAATTGTTCATGATAATGAAATAATTGCAAGGGCTCACAATTTAACTGAAAGGTTAAATGATGTAACCGCTCATGCTGAAATGCAGGCAATTACCTCAGCTGCTGGCCACCTTGGCGGCAAATACCTTACTGAGTGCACCCTTTATGTTACTCTTGAACCCTGTGTGATGTGTGCCGGGGCTAATTTTTGGGCCCAAATAAGTAGAATAGTTTATGGCGCAGAAGATCCAAAAAGAGGTTTTTTAAAAACCGGATATCCCCTACTCCATCCTAAAACAACTCTTGTAGGTGGAATTTTAGCAAATGAAAGTCAGGAATTATTAAAATCCTTTTTTAAAAAAAAGAGGTGAAAAAAGCTGATTCCTGAAATCAAACTACAAAGAGAGTTTATTTAGGTTTGTTTAGTTTTGATAAAGCAACTATTAATAAAGTTTTTGCTGGCTAATACCTAATTAACAAATTTCCCTGCTCATCAATGTTGCACGCATTTCCTTGCGCATCAATAAATCCATCAGTTAACCTCCAAAGTTGGCCATTTGCCAATTTATACAGCTTTCCCTCGTAATATCTGTACATTCCCCCATCAATTGTTTCGAAAGTGTTGCCGTAAATCATTTCCCAGTTCTGGCCATCCTTGGATTTCATAACCTGATCCCCATCTAATTTATACCACAAATTATCCGCCCCTTTCCATTTTTGTTCCAGAGATAGTTCCCATTCCTGATCTGTTTGAATACTTTGACGGGCTTGTTCGATTTTTACCTGGATTTGTCCGGAACTAAAGGTTGAATAAAATACACCTATAATTGCCAGGGCTAAAATTATTTTTCTCATTTGCATCTATATTTAAAAAATTTGAAATCTTTTCTAATAGAAATGCAAAAAAACAGCCAGTAGACTAATTCAAAACCATAAATATCTATTTTCCCTCATAGTTTAATTTTTATTCCTTTTTAAAAAATACTTTTTATAAAAACCATTATACAATCCTCTATTCACTTTGTGTAAATTTTTCCGCAATGCACCAAAGAGTATTAACAAAGAGATTTTCGTTTGGCTCGCTTTACAATTTTTGATTAGAAAACCTTTAGTCAAATACTAATAAAAGAATGTTATAATGCCAAATACTTTGTTTTATATCTTAAAATTCCAACATACACATCATGCCAAATGATTAAAATCATATTATTTTGCTGATTTTCTTCGTTATATTTGCACACTCTATTATATTTAATTAAAACAAAAAATATGTATCCAGCAGAATTAGTAGCCCCAATGAAAACAGATTTAACATCAGCGGGTTTTGAAGAATTATTAACATCCCAAGCAGTAGACAATACATTAAACAGTAAATCCGGTACAGTATTAGTTGTTATAAACTCTGTTTGCGGATGCGCAGCAGGAAATGCACGTCCGGCAGTTAAAATGGCCGTGCAAAATAATAAGCGCCCTGATAAATTAACAACAGTATTTGCAGGAGTAGACACAGAGGCTGTTGCTATGGCAAGAAAATTCATGTTGCCATACCCTCCCTCCTCCCCGGCAATTGCTCTATTTAAAGATGGGAAACTGGTTCATTTTATTGAAAGGCACCATATCGAAGGAAAAGCAGCAACAATGATTGCTGATAACCTTAAAATGGCTTTTGATCAATATTGTTAAACACAAATCAGATTAAATAAAAAAAGCCGGCTTAATTATAAGAGTCCACTGAAAAAGTCTATTAAGAAATTGTTAACTAAAAAAGGAGTAGAAAGATAAGTTTTTCTACTCCTTTTTTTTAGTTAAAGACTTCCACTAAAAAATTAAGCAAATAAAAAGCATTATAAAAAAAGCAATAGCTAAAGATTGCTTTAAACTTAATCGCTTTTTAAAAATTAATCAAAGAATGAGATGCTTTTTCAGCAAATCCGGCTTTTTTGTTTAATATTAAATAGAACAGGCTTAAAAATAAAAACTTAAGGAGATAAAAATTTGTTATTTTATTTTTATTTCCATTCTCCTTGTTGCATGACTTTATGAATAGTTTAGGCTTTGTTTTCGAATTGCATTCAAATTTTATATCTTTAGTTAAAGAGTGAATTTAGCAAATATCATCTTTTGAAAAGAAAAAAAGTGCTGAAACATTATCACCCGTATCATCTTTTTAATTTTCAACACTAAATTACTAATAAACAGCACATTAAAATTTTTGTCAATTTAAACAAGTAACTTTTTTATTAAATACATTTGAAACCTAAAATTTTAATATGATTCATCCACATACAGAAATTAAATTTATTAATGACATAGTGGGCTACGGTGTTGTTGCAACGCAATTTATTCCTAAAGGAACAATAACCTGGGTAAAAGATAAATTAGATAGAACCTTTAGCCCTTCTGAGGTTGGTGAATTTGATGAAATTTACAAAGGCATCCTTGAAAAGTATTGTTATGTTGACAATAAAGGAAGCTATGTACTTTGTTGGGATATTTCCCGCTTTGTAAATCACAGCTTTAACTCAAATTGCTTTTCAACAGCCTATGAATTTGAAATTGCTGTAAGGGATATTCATCCTGGGGAAGAGTTAACAGATGATTATGGTTATTTGAATGTAAAAGAACCATTTGAATGTATTCAAGAACATGGTTCAGAACGTACTCATGTTTTACCTGATGACTTATTAAAGTATCATCCAATATGGGATAAGAAAATAAAAGAAGGTTTTCAGTTTTTCAATGATGTTGAGCAGCCATTAATCAAATTACTTCCACAGGAGATTGTTGTTAAAGCTAAAAATATTGGCCACAAAAAGGAAGAATTGGAATCCATTCTTAATTGTTATTTTGACAGAAATAAGAAGCATTGATTAATCTTATTAATCAACAAACAGCAAACAAATTTTATAACAACCAAAAACCATTTGAAATTATAGGGCAAAGCTGAGCTTTAACTTAAAATTCAAACTACTTATTTCTTAAATTGGTTTTTCAAGCACTTTTGGGACTTTAAAATAATCAGAATCTTTTTTGGGGGCATTTTTTAGCGCTTCTATCTGGGTTAATGAAATTATTGCTTCATCTTCACGCATTACATTAAACTCATCCGTCATGTATATTAAGGGTTCTACATTTTCTGTATCCAGTTCATTTAGTTTTTCAACGAAAGTAAGAATGTTGTTTAAATCTTTGGTTATTTCATCCTTTGCTTGTTTATCAAATTCGAGCCTGGAAAGATGTGCCAGGTGATCAACCATTTTATCGTCTATTTTCATGTTGATTTCAAGTATAATTTTAATTGGTTTTTATTTTTCTTTTTCAAGGAACTCTGCCATTTTATTGTCAAGTACAGTATAAACCTGCTCTTTAATTTGAGTCATATTCTTTTCATTTACATCCTTGGTTGAAATGGCTTTATGAACATAAATTGTTGATGTTCCCGGGCCGCAAGGAGAACTCCAGAAGGAACCATTTCCAAAAATTTTCCAATTACTTAAATAAGAAACAGGAACAAGGGGAACTTGTTTTTCAATTGCAAGTTTAAAAGGACCGTTTTTAAAGGGAGATAAACGGGGAGCAATTTTGGAAACTGTTCCCTCCGGGAAAATAATTATGCAATTTCCTTTATCAATCTTAATGCCCAATTGAAGGAATGAGCGATGTGAGGCTGCTTTGCTTTTACGGTCAACAAGAATATGCATTGTTTTGAAGAAGCCTTTAAAAATAGGTATTTTTCCAAGTTCCTGTTTTCCCATAAAAATAAAATAATCAGGGAAAACACTATAAGCAAGAATGATATCAAGGAAAGAAGTATGATTTGGACAAATTACATAAGGGGGAGATGGAAGTTCCTCTTCAAAGGTAATTTTTACATTAATTGCCGAACTAAAGGTTATATATTTAGCCCATACCTGGAAAATCCAGAATGCTCTAGGAAGCCTTTTGTCGTTTAAAAAACACCAATAAAAAAACGGATAAATAAGCAAGAGGGAGAAACAGAAATTTACAATAACATAAATTTTCCAACACACTTGAAATACTTTGGTAATCTTGTTCAATTTTATTGTTTTTTCATTTTATTTTCTCTCTTCAAAATTAAGATAAAAACCTTAAATAGTGGAATCAATTAACAAGCAATTGAAAAAACTGCCTTTTAAGATTTAAATTTTCTAATTTTACTTTTATTTTTCACTTTTAATTTACTTTTATTCAAATGGCAAGAATATTAACTGGTGTTCAGAGCACAGGAGTACCTCACCTAGGAAATATTTTGGGGGCAATTATTCCTGCTATCCGTTTATCTGAAAACCCTGAAAACGAATCTCTTTTTTTTATTGCCAATCTTCATTCTCTTACAACCCTTAAAGATCCCACTATTTTAAAACACAACACCATGGCAACTGCAGCTGCCTGGCTTGCATTTGGTTTTAACACAGAAAAAAATATTTTTTACAGGCAATCTGATGTAACCGAAGTTTGTGAACTTACCTGGTATTTAAACTGTTTTACACCTTTTCCAATGTTAGCCAATGCGCATTCCTTTAAGGATAAATCAGAACGACTGGCAGATGTTAATGCTGGTTTGTTTACCTATCCGGTATTAATGGCTGCGGATATTATTATGTATGATGCGCAAGTGGTTCCTGTTGGAAAAGACCAACTTCAACATCTTGAAATGACGCGGGATATTGCAGGCAGTTTTAATCATCATTATGGAGATACATTTGTTTTACCTGAACCCCGTATCGATGAGCAAGTAATGACAGTACCTGGAATTGACGGGCAAAAAATGAGTAAGTCTTATAATAATTACATCAATATTTTTCTTCCAGATAAAGAATTAAAAAAAGTAGTATTATCCATAGTTACGGATAGCACACCATTGGAGGCACCAAAAAACCCAGATACTTGCAATGTATTTGCCCTGTATAAATTACTTGCCACTGAGGAGCAGATAACCCATATGAGAAACAAATACACAGCAGGAAATTACGGTTATGGCCATGCAAAAAATGAATTATTTGAATTAATTGTTAAAAAATTCAAGCAGGAAAGGTTGCTTTTCGATTATTATATGAACGATCAAAAAGCCCTTGAGGAAAAACTACAAAAAGGCGCTGCAAAGGCAAGAATTATTGCAAGGCAAGTGCTTGAAAGGGTTAGAACGAAAATCGGGTATTAAAGATTTTCTAATTCATTAAAATAAGTCAAAACTTAAAAATCATTAAAATTTTACCTGTAACTGATAAAACAATGGCCCTTATAAAAACTGTAAACGGAAAAGAACCCCAATTTGGAGAAAATTGCTTTTTAACTGAAAATGCTACTGTTGTGGGCGATGTAATTATGGGGAATGACTGTAGTATTTGGTTCAATGCGGTGGTAAGGGGCGATGTAAACAGCATTCGCATTGGAAACAAAGTAAATATTCAAGATGGAGCTGTTATTCACTGCACTTATCAAAAAACCACTGTTAACATTGGTAATAATGTTTCAATAGGTCACAATGCAATTGTTCATGGATGTTTAATTGAGGACAATGTATTAGTTGGTATGGGAGCCATTGTAATGGATAATTGCGAAATTGGGTCCAATACAATTATTGCAGCGGGAGCAGTTGTACTGGAGGGAACAAAAGTTCCTGCAGGTTGTATTTTTGCTGGTGTTCCGGCAAAAAAAGTCAAGGATATAAAACAGGAATTAATTACAGGTGAAATTAACCGAATAGCAGATAATTACCTTAAATATTCCAGCTGGTTTAAATAAAAACTAAGCGATTTCAATCCAATAGGAACCACCGTGTTTTTCAACATTTTTCATGTTTGGATGCTCCCAAACTGAGCTTAAAATTTTGCTTAATTCCTTATCTTCAGAAATAAAATAATTTGGTAAAATAGTTTTGTATTTACCGGGGTTAGCAAGGATGAAAGAAGCAAGGATATACTGTTCATTGTAAAACCTGTCACACATAAACTGGGGATAATCATAGGGAAGATAAATGTCATGAATATGTACAATTACTCCTTTTTTTAACCTGGGTAACAATTCTAAGAAACAAACGGTTACATCAGAATTTGGAAAACAACGGTGAGAATTATCAATAAAAAGCATATCGTTCTCATTAAGGCTATCCACAATAAAATCCAGATTACTGATGCTCTCAACGGGTTGCCGGATTACTTTATCTGCCAGATGATCAATATGTGCCCTTGGATAAGGATCAATTGAGGTTATTTTGGTGTTAAGCTGGTTATCCAGTATACTTTTTCTTGCAACTTTAGTTGAGTTTCCAGAACCTATTTCAATATATTGAGCTGGTTTTTTCCTGGCAATTAAACCATATAAACCAATAATATCAAGCCCGGGTAAAAAACCATTATTCCAGGCAGGTTTATTTTCATCCCTTTCCTTACTTGAATCATTAATTTTAAAAAAAACCTCTTTTAATCCACAAAAGAAATTTAAATTATTTTCATATTCCTGCCTGTTGGAATTAATACTGTCATAAAGAAGTTTGTGAGGAGCTTTTCCATGCCCATACCGTGGCTTGGAATCAACTTTATAATCAAGGTGTATGGATTGGAACCTGGAGGATAGAAAATGATAAGCTGCCTTTAATTTACTCATGCTTTATTATTTATTTTTCTTTGAAATTATATTTTTTAAAATACAATAAAAAGGATTGATGTTAGGACTATTTCCAAATGGAAACTTCTTCCAGATGAATTTTATTTTTAAAGAAAAAACGAGTGCTTTGTTCAAATGAATCAGTAAAATCAGAAACATAAAAATGATGGTTCAGGTTTTTTCCCTGATTAAGCATTTTTTTTTCTGCTAAATTTTTTTTTACATGCTGTGCTACAATTTCCGCTGAATCTAAAATATTTACATTCTTTTTATAAAACTCTTCAATCTCTTGTTTTATTAAAGGATAATGTGTGCAAGCAAGAATAAGGGAATCGATATTTTTTAATTTAGCTTTACTCAGGTAGGAGTTAATTATGCTTTTGCTGATTTTATTATTGAACAGCCCCTCCTCGATCATTGGCGCAAGTAAAGGAGTTGCAAGGGAGGCCACTTTAATATTTTGATTCACCTGATTTATTTTAGTGGCATAAACGTTTGATTTAATTGTTCCTTTGGTTCCAATTACACCAATTGAGCCAGCTCCGGAAGCAGTAACTTTTTCAACTACCGGATCAATAACATTAAAAACAATGGCTTTATCTGCTACAAAATCCTTAACTGTTTCATAAGCCTGAGAGGAAGCAGTATTGCATGCAATTACTATTGCCTTACAATTATTGTCAATTAGGAATTTAGCAATTCTTATGCTATAGTATTTAATAGAATCCGGGGATTTGTCACCATAAGGAAAGTGAGCAGTGTCGCCAAAATAAATAAGTTGTTCATTGGGTAGTATTTTATTTATGGCGTTTGCTACAGTAAGTCCCCCAATACCTGAATCGAATATTCCAATTGGTTGTTTTGAATTTGTTGTTCTCAAGGCCTAAAAATGAATAAAAAAAAATCCCGGAAGAAATTCCGGGATCAAAAATAAGAGCTTTTTTATTTAATGCCCATTTTCTTTTTCACCAGGGGCAAAATATCGTCTGATTCTGGAGAGTACAGTAACATTCCTGCTCCTGAGTCAAACACATAGGTGTACTTGTTTTCTTTTGCCACCTCATTGATTGCAGCTTTAGCTTTTTCGATCATTGGCTGAAGAAGGTCGTTTTCCTTTTTCTGAAGATCTTCCTGTGCAGTTGTTTGAAAATCTTTAATTCTGCTTTCAAGATCAGTGATTTCTTTCACTTTTGTCTTTTTAATAGCATCGGATAACATAGCCTCTTTTGATTGGTAATCCTGTACTTTAGATTCCCATTCAGCATTCATTGTCTTCAATTGGCTTTCAAGTTGCTTTGCATAGTCTTGAATGGAAGTTTCAGCTGTTTTTCTTTCAGGCATGGCCAATAATAATTCATTAGAATCAACATGTCCAAATTTTTGGGCTATGGCCTCTAGTGAAAAAGCAGCAGTTGCTAGTACTATCGCCAGTGTTAAAATTTTTTTCATTCTTTGTAAATGGTTTAAGGTTAATTTGAGGGTTAATTTATAAATTTTTATTTAACTGCATCCAGAATTTCATCACTTTTGTCAAATTTGGGATTCGTATATAACATAGTCAGAGATCCAGCCTTATCAAATACTACCATTAATCTTTCCTTGGTTGCAAGTTCCTGAATTGCATTGTAAACTTTGTCCTGAACTGGTTTTACTAGTTCCTGTCGCTTTTTAAACAGGTCTCCGTCCACACCGAAACGTTGTTTTTGGAGTTCTTTGGCTTCCTTTTCTTTTGTGATGATTTCATTTTCACGCTTTTTTCTCATTTCTTCAGTCAAAAGGATTTGCTCTGCCTGATATGCTTTGTAAAGCTTATCAATTTCAGTGTATTTTGCTTCAATTTCTTTTTGCCATTGAACTGAGATCATATCCAGTTGCTTTTGAGCGGAGTTATAATCGGGCAATTTGGCAAGAATGTATTCAGTATCCACAAAAGCGAATTTTTGTGCGAATGTAACAGTTGAACAGGCCACTAAAAAAGTGAGAACTAAAGCTGTTTTTTTTATTGAATTTTTCATATCCTTTGAACGTTTTTAATTAATGATAAATTATTGGATGGGTAAAAAAGTGCGTAAAAACATCCCATTTCTGGGGCGAAAATAAGCAAATTTTCTACAACTCTCCAAGATTCATACCAATTGTGAAATGAAACTGTCCCTGAGGCTTTCCGGTAACAGGATTTAATCCTGAATTAGGTGCCTGATCAAAGCCCCAGCCGTAATCAAGACCAAATAAACCGAACATAGGAAGGAATATTCTAACACCCACCCCAGCAGATCTTTTCACATCAAAAGGATCAAACTTTTTAAATGTTGTCCATGTATTTCCAGCCTCAGCAAAACCAAGAGCATAAACAGTGGCACTTGGATTCAGGGAAATAGGGTATCTTAATTCCATTGTGTATTTGCTAATGATTGTACCCCCGGTTCTAGGGGAAAGGTCTTGTTCTTCATAACCTCTTAATGCGATAATCTCCCTTCCATCAAGAGCAAATCCGGTTAATCCACTACCCCCAAGGTAAAATCGTTCAAAAGGAGCAGAACCTATCTGGTCGTTGTAATGACCAAGGAAACCAAAACCAGCCTTAGTATTCAAAACCAGCTTAGGAGCAAGTTCGGTAAACCAGGATGTTGTAAATTTCCATTTATGGTATTCCGCCCATTTGTACCTTTCTTCAGCAGACAGGGTAGAATAGTCAATGGGACCACCAGCTGAATCCCTTGCAAACAATGAGTATGGAGGCGTTAACTGTAATGAAAATGATGTTTGTGAACCTCTTCTTGGATAAATCGGCTGATCAATGGAATTTCTTTGAAGAACAACTTTAAAACTCAGGTTATTGGATGTTCCGTTACTAAAAATAAATTGCTGCCAGTTATTCATAGTATAATGCTGATAGGTAAGTTCACGATAAAGGGTGAAAAAATCATCAGGCCACTGGAGGCGACTTCCCAAACCAACTGAAACACCGGAAATGGTAATACCTTGTCTTAAAACGTTAGGTATTTTCTCTCCGTCAGTTTTTATAAAACGTGTCTGACCATTGGATTGTATGGAGTGGTAAGCGCTAACAGATAATGCATTAGGCTTTCTTCCACCAAGCCAAGGCTCAGTAAATGAAGCATTGTAGGATTGAAACCACAATCCATTGGTTTGCCCTCTTAGGCTAAGCTTTTGCCCGTCACCAGAGGGAAGTGGTCTCCAGGCATTTTTATTGAAAATATTTCTTGCAGAAAAGTTATTAAAAGAAACACCAAGTGTACCTACAACGCGCCCTGCACCCCAGCCTCCTGATAGTTCTATTTGATCAGATGGTTTCTCCTCCACAACATATTCAATATCAACGGTACCTTCTGCAGGATTTGGTGTTGGATTTACCCCAAGTGATTCCGGATTGAAATACCCCAGCTGAGAGAGTTCTCTTTGTGATCTTATTACATCGGCTCTGCTAAATAACTGTCCTGGCTTTGTCCTGATTTCACGCATGATAACATGATCATTGGTTTTGGTATTACCAACCACAGTAACTTTATTGATAGTAGCCTGTTTCCCTTCATAAATTCTCATTTCAATATCAATGGAATCTCCCTCAACCATCACTTCTACTGGTGTTACAGAGAAAAACAAATAACCATCATCCATATATAGCGAAGTAATATCTCTTCCATTTGGATTCATGTACAACCTAGACTCAAGAACGGATTGGTCAAAAATATCTCCTTTTTTTATTCCAAGTATTGCATCAAGGGCCTTATTGCTGTATTTAGTATTTCCCATCCAAACAATGTTTCTAAAATAGTATTGATTACCCTCGCTGATGGTTAGTTCAATATTTAGTAGTTTATCACTTACCCTGTATACAGTATCTTTAGTAAATTGAGCATCACGATATCCTTTAGCATTGTATTTAGCAATTACTTTCAATAAATCCTTTTCCAGGTTTTCTTCAAGAAACTTTGAGGTTTTTAAAATGTTATACCAGCGTTTTTGCTTTGTGTCTTTTAGGTTCCTTCTGATTTTATTATCGGTAAAAGCTTCATTACCATGAATTATAATTTCACCAATTTTAACTTTGTTGTTTTTTTCCACATCAATTATAAGAATAACATTGTTTTTCAGGGTTGTATCCGTTACCTCCTGAATATTAACTTCTACATTGTAAAAGCCTTTTTCAACAAAATATTCTTTAACTGTATTCTTTGTTGTTGCTAGCAAATTAGGTGTAACCACATTGCCTTTTATGAGTTTAATTTTTTCTCTTAAATTATCCGCTTCCGTTTTTCTTACGCCCTTAAAAGAGAATTTAGAAAGCCGTGGCCTTTCTTCGAGTTCAATTTCAAGAAAAATAATATTGTTTTGAATATTGGTTGCACTTATTTTAACATCAGAGAAAAGACCTTGCTCCCATAAGGTTTCAATTGCAATTGCTGTTTTTTCACCGGGGATAGATATTTTCTCACCTACTACTAATCCTGAAAGTAAAATGAGAACATTTTTATCCAAATGTTCCACTCCCTTAATGGTTATACCACCAATTTCGTATTCTTGAGGGTTTTCGTAATTAATATCCTCATAATCCCCTAAAGGCAACTGCGCAAAAGCCCCGGAAACCAGGACAAGGAATAAAAAAATAATAGTAAATATGCTCTTATGCATTTGAAAATTTTTGTGTAAATTTAAATTAAACTTTTTGTGAATTGCTTTTTATTTGTTCACTTGTTTTACCGAATCTTCTTTCTCGCTTTTGAAAATCAGCAATAGCAAGCAAAAAATCATTTTTCCTGAAATCTGGCCATAATTTTTGTGTAAAATATAATTCGGAGTAAGATATCTGCCACATTAAAAAATTACTGATCCTTAATTCTCCGCTTGTTCTAATTAAAAGTTCAGGATCTGGTATTCCTGCAGTACATAGATGTTTATTAATTATATCCTCGCTAATGTCTTCAGGGCTTAATTCTCCTGTTTGCACCTTGGCAGTGATTTTTTTAACTGCTTGTGTAATTTCCCATCTTGAACTATAACTTAGAGCAAGCACAAGAGTCATTTGAGTATTTGAGGCGGTTTTTTCCATGGCATCATTCAGTTCTTTAAAACATTTTGAAGGGAGACTACTTAAATCACCTATTGCCATTAACCTTATATTGTTTTTCATTAAAGTAGCCGTTTCTTTATTAATTGTAGAAATCAGCAACTCCATTAAAGCATTTACTTCAAATTTAGGCCGATTCCAGTTTTCTGTGGAAAAGGCATATAAAGTTAAATATTTAACACCAATTTCTGCAGCAGTTTCCACAGTTTCTTTCACAGAGCCAACACCGTTAGAATGGCCAAACATTCTTAATTTTCCTTTTTGTTTGGCCCATCGTCCATTTCCATCCATGATAATTGCAACATGAACAGGAATATTTTCTTCTCTTGTTTTTTCTTTAAAAGTCATTTCTCAATTTATAGAACTGCCGCAAAAGTAATTTATTATTATTTGTAAGCAGGACATTTTGCTATTTTAGGTCCAATTTTATATGTTAACATAATTCCAGCCAGGGAATACCAGTCTTTTGTTTTTGAATTTCCTCTCTGCAAACCCGAATTTGGGTAAGTAGTACTAACATCATCTAAATAATCGGTGGATGTTTTTCGAAAACCCCATTCAATACCTAAACCAACACGATTAGCCAGGGAGATTTTAAGTCCTATTCCAAAAGGAAAAGCAAGTTGGGTTAATGCATATGCACTTTTTCCTGGTGAAGCACCTTGTCCTTCGGTAGACATTGGCCTTAGATCAACCAATGTATTGTTGATATATGCCTGTGGATTGAATCTAAAAACAGAAATTCCGGCAAAAATGTAAGGTGAAAAAGGATAGTTAGGATCTCCCAAGTCATAGGGAAGAAAATTAAATTCAATTTGCCCGGAGAGTTCAATAATCTTTGTCCGGAAGTTAAGATTACGTGCTCTTTGAACAGGATTATTGCTGTCGCTGTCATAAGCCTCTAGATTTCCATAGACAAGATTTGATTTTAAAGCATACCTTGGATTAAGAAGCTTTCGGTAAATAAGGCCAAATGCGGGTTTTGTTCTGTAGAACAACTTATTGGGGTTTAAATCACCCATATAAAATGAACCACCACCAAAAACCCCTAATTCTGATCCTTGTGAAAATCCTGTTAATACAGTAGCAAAAATAAAAAAAAGCAAGAAACTTAATCTTTTCATTAATGGTTTTTAAGTTTAAAAAAACTTAGGCAAAATTAATACCGTAGTAACGGAAAAAGGAAAAGTTAATTATATCAGAACAAAAGGGGTGTGAGAACAGCATTAAAACAGGAATATTAATTTCTCAGGTCAAGCCCCCACATGAGCTTATTGCGTAGAGTTGTCAAAAAATCATGTCCTGAGAGTCTGATTAAATTAACCTTGAATTTTTCTTCGCTAATGGTAAGTTCTTCGGTAGAATTAACTGTTTCAGTTCTTGAATCAAGGGCAACAAGATATTTCTTGCTCCTGCCTTCGAATTTCAGGGTAATGGTATTGTTGGCAGGCAACACTATTGGCCGAACATTTAGGTTATGAGGGGCAATAGGAGTAATAATAAAATTTTCAGAGCCCGGAATAATGATAGGCCCTCCGCAACTTAAAGAATATGCGGTTGATCCTGTAGGGGTGGAAACTATTAATCCATCGGCCCAATAGGAGTTCAGGTAATTCCCGTTGATATAGGCATGAATGGTCATCATGGAAGCTGAATCTTTTTTATGAATGGTAAGTTCATTCAGGGCAAAATTCAAATTTCCAAATAAATTGCTTTTTGTTTGCAGTCTTAGCAGGTTTCTTTCATCCAAAGTATACTCTTTGTTTATCAAAGCATTAATTGCTGTTTCCGTTTCATTCATGGATACTGTAGATAAAAAACCAAGCCTTCCGGTATTAAAACCAATAACAGGCACTTTTGAATCTCTTATAAAAGTTACGGTGTCCAACAAAGTTCCATCTCCACCTATACTCAAAATGAAATCAATTTCTGTGGTAATTTGAGTATAATGGTTAAAAGTTGCGTAGTTGGGAATATTCTTTATTTTTTCTTTTAGAAAATCATTGAACTTTTCAAACACAACTAATTCTACTCCTTTTTTTTCGAGTATATTGAAAATAAACTGAATAGCCTGATCGTACTTTTCATTGAACTCTCTTCCGTATATGGCAATTCTCATCCTGGTAAATTATAATGCAGCAGCAAAATTGATAAAAAAACCTCGTTCTCCCAACTTATTGAAGGAATATTCTAACCGAAGCACCTGATCGTAATACGTTACCCAATCTAATCCCAGCCCATAACCAAAAAGTGCCTGATTGGAAAGAGGATTGTGCTGAAAGTACAGTTTGTCCTGCACATAACCAGCATCGGCAAACAAATTAAGGTAAATTGCATAATGAAATGCACTGAATTTTTTACTTTTAATAAAATCAAAATTTTTAACCACCGGTTTTACGAGCTGATATTTAATGTTAGTTCTTGCCATGGCCCAACTTTGCCCGTCAATTACATAATATTCATAGCCCCTAACCTGTTCATCATAATAACCCAATCCACGCTGAACATAATAAGGCTGGTTATCGGTAATAGAAAATTTGCTTTTACCTGAGGCTGCAAAATAAAATACATCGCTTATTTTCCAGAACTTTTTTAAAGCACCGGTAAAAAAAACAACATCTTCGGAACCAGGAAGCATACTGTTTCCAATTTTCACAGCTTCAATATCAAAATAATAACCCTTTAAAGCGTAAGGCTTAAAATCTCTTCTATCCCTTTTAAATTTATAGGAAAGGGTAAAAAAGCGCGTTTCTGTAAGATTATCAGTAAAATAATCATCTGAGATTATTGTAAGTGAATCATCAATAAAGGCGGCATTGTATTTTAGGTAAACCGAATTGCTGTTATAGATTCGTCCTCTGTAGGTTAGCATTAATTTGGCATAAAATTCCTCACGAGCAACACTACCGGGTTCAGAAAAGAATACTCTTTTATTTTCAATAGTTTTATACGCAATTTCGTGGTTTTGAAAATAGCTTAAGGTCGCCTCCATGCCCAAAGTCTGCTTCTGATTTAAATAGGGAATGCTGTATTGGACTGCATATTGATTGGTATAACCTGTTTGAACCTTAAATCTGAGGGTTTCTTTCCTTCCCCGGAAATTTCCGCGCTCCACATACAACCCGTAATTTACTCTTTTGAAATCTCTGGTAAGCCACCAGGTATTAAAATTTGTTTCAGCAAGTTCTACAATTGGAATTGGCCAGGTGTACCATCTCTCAATAAGATCGATCCGAACTTTTAGTAAATCACCATCAATTTCAGGAACAATGGTAACGAAATTAAAAAGACCTGTATTTAATAAGTTTTGTCTTGCCCTGATTAAATTAGTACTCAACATTCCCTTTTCAATTGTATCTCCAAGTGAAAAGGGAATTTCGCGTAAAACTATTCGTTCACGTGTTATTTTATTTCCAAGAATTATTATTTCTGATACGCTAAGAGAAGACTTGTTTTTTACTGTGTCCAGAAGTTCAATTCCAGGTGCCTTAATGGAATCGGAATTAATAGAATTTTCTTGTCCGAAAATTGAAGTAAACAGAACTGCAGAAAAAACAAACAGTATAAAAAGCAGCCTTTGGAGCACTTTTATACGTTCAGGTAGTTCATAAAAGAATCATAACGGTCTTTCATTTCATCGATAAATTCACTTTGGTGGAAGGAAGCCTGAATTGTATAATTATACCTTATAAAGGTTTGCAAAATAGCAGAAAGATCTGTCCGGTTTATTTTCAATGTAACTTCTAACTTATTTGAATCGACAGAAGAAGTAATATAACTGCTTAAAATTTTACCATCATTACCCTCTACAATTCTTGCTATTTCGCTAAGGGTAAAATCATTAGGATTCATTTCCAAAACTACAATTCCCCCAGGATCCTTAATAGCAGACATTTCGGCAAAAGATTTAATTAACTGGTTCATGGAAATGGTCCCCAAAAAACGATTATCCTTATCAAGTACCGGTAACAAAGTAAGATTTAATTTGTAAATTAATTTAATTACCTCATAAATATGCTCATTTTCATATACAAAAGGTCTTGAAAGTGATAAGTTATGCGTACCAATTGCCTCTTCTGGGGCATTCATGTCTAAAATATCGGCATCGGAAATCATACCCAAAAAATCAACATTATTGACTATAGGCATGTGAGAAACCTTAAACTCTTCCATCCATGTAAGAGCTTTAAGCCCTGTATCGGAGGTTTTAAGCGGTGGAATATCGTGGGTTATTAAGTTTTTAGCAAGCATCAATTAGGGTATAAAATGAAAAGCCAAGAAACAAGCATTGTTTTTCTTTAAATTATTTTTAACGTTAACAGCATAGTTTATATTACAAAAATACTATTTTTTTTAGCTTTGCAGAATATATGTATATTATGACTAAACTGAGTGTAAATATTAATAAAATAGCGACTTTAAGAAATTCAAGGGGAGGCAATTATCCGAATGTTTTAAAAGTAGCAGTTGATTGCGAACAATTTGGAGCTCAAGGAATAACTGTTCATCCTCGTCCGGATGAGCGACATATACGATACCAGGATGTACTGGATTTAAAACCCCTGGTAAAAACCGAATTTAATGTTGAGGGCTATCCTTCAAAAGATTTCATGGATCTTGTATTAAAGGTAAAACCTGTGCAGGTTACCTTGGTTCCTGATCCTCCAGAAGCACTAACTTCAAATGCTGGTTGGAATACTGTGAAACACAAGGATTTTTTAAAAGAAATAATAAGCGAATTAAAAAACAAGGGAATACGAACTTCCATTTTCATTGATACTGATTTAAGCAATATAAATAATGCATCACTAACTGGAACCGATCGTATTGAACTGTATACAGAAGCCTATGCCAAGGATTTTGCCAATGATCCTTCAAAAGCCATTTCACCCTATATTATCGCTGCCAGAAATGCCATTGAAGATGGATTGGGAATAAATGCGGGACATGATTTGAATTTAAAAAACCTTAATTATTTCGCAAGTAATATACCTGGTCTTCTTGAAGTATCAATTGGCCATGCACTAATTTGCGATTCCTTATATTTGGGCCTTGAAAACACCATACAATTGTATTTAAGGCAGTTAATTGTAAAATCTTAATTTATAGCAACGCATGCTATTTGAGGTTAATAAAATTAAAGCCAAAGCATTGCTAAACTCCTATACTATTATAGAATGAAACTAAATTTCAAAAAACTTGGAAGCGGAAAGCCACTAATTATACTTCATGGGCTTTTTGGCTCTTTGGATAACTGGCAAACCATTGGAAAACAATTTGCCGAAAAATTTACAGTATATCTTGTTGACCAAAGAAATCACGGGCAATCGCCTCATAATGTTGCATGGGATTACCAGGTAATGGTTGATGATTTGGATGATTTGATACACGATGAAAATATCCAAAAGCCAATTTTAATCGGACATTCCATGGGAGGAAAAACTGCTATGCTTTATGCGAATCAAAAACCAGAAAAAATAGCAGGGTTGGTTGTGGTAGACATAGCTCCAAAACAATACGATCCACATCATGAACATATTTTAAAAGCACTCAATGCAGTTGATTTGGATAAAATAACAACCCGCAAGGAAGCAGAGGATATCCTTTCAGATTATATTAAGGATTCAGGAACAAAACAATTTTTATTGAAAAGCCTTTATTGGAATGATCTGGAAAACAAAAAACTTGACTGGAGGTTTAATCGTAAGGTGATAAGCGAAAACATAGCAACAGCAGGACTAGGAATTCAATTCCATAAGCCTTTAACTGGCTTTGCTGTGTTATTTATTGCTGGAGGAAAATCAGATTATATTACTGAAAAGGATCATGATTTCATAAAAAAGATGTTTCCTGAAGCGGAAATAAAAACGATAGAAAATGCAGGTCATTGGGTCCATGCAGAGGCTCCTGTTGATTTTTATTCTATTGTGTTTGAATTTATTGAGTCAAGGGTTAAGTAATTCTTTGTTACTGCTGTCGGGTTAGATTCCTCGCTACGCTACAACAGAGGACGAACCGATATTTTTTCGGTTTTGTCCTCTTTTAGCATCTGGCAAATTCTATGAAATAGAGTTAGTTGCAAGAAAAAAATCATTGACCTTTCTTGGTTAGATATTCACGTTTTTCAGGGAGGTATAAAATACCAGTAGGAAATAGCAGGTTTTGAATGCCTTTTTTTATACCATATTCTCCATTTTCCCAATATTTAGGCAAGTTTTCAAAAAGAAGAAGCGAATAAGGCAGCATAGCAAATAATACTCCCCCAAAAAAAAGGCACTCAAAAAGCGTCTTTTTTTTGCTATATCCCCCCCCTGTTTTTTAGGGTTTAAATAAACGGACGTTTATTTAATTTACCGTATTTATCAAATATCATATGTTAAAAACAGTTATCTTTAAAAAAATTATCAATTTCTTTTGGTCTTACATTTGCCGTTTTAAGGGTATTAATAAAATTATCAGAAGGAGGCTGTTCCTAAATGAAAGTCATCAATAAAATATCAAAAAAAAATAATATTGGTGCAGGTTTTTATACTGTGTCCGATATAAGTAACCTGCTTGGCATGCCTCAACCCAAAGTAAGAAGGTATTTAAAAGAGTATTGGGATAATCGTCTCGGCAGAAAACTTTTTAATGACACTTACACTTGGGAAAATTCAAAAAAGACAAAGGCTGTAAATTTTTATGTGCTAATAGAACTCTTTACATGCTTTCAATTGCAGGAACTTGGTGTTTCTATACAGAAAATTGTAAAAGCACGTGAAGCAATAGCAACCGAGTTGAATACACAATATCCTTTTGCATCAGCTGGTGTTTTAACCAACGGGAAACGTATTTGGTATGAAGTTAACGACAGTGTTATAAATGCTGACGGCAGCCGACAATCAAATCTGATTGGGATTATTAAAGAATTTGCAAGTAAAATTGAGTTTAATGACCAAAATTTAGCTGAAAGATTTTATCCTGCGGGCAAAAAGAATAGTGTAATTGTTGACCCCCATCACCAATTTGGACTTCCTGTTATTAAAGGAACTAATATTAATACCGAAATAATTCTTTCTTTGCTTGAAAGCGGGGAAAAGATAGAAAGCATTAAAGTTCTTTATGACCTTTCAAATAAGGAAGTGAAGGATGTTATTGAATTTTACCATTTAGCAGGGTGATAACTATTTATCTTGATGAGAACCTTTCTCATTTTGTGGCTCATGCTCTTAATTCTCTGAACAAAGGTTACTTTAAAGATATACAGGTTCTTTCAACTATTGAAAAATTCGGCAGAGGGGTAAAGGATGAGGATTTAATTCCTGAAATAGGTAAGGAAGGAGGTGTTTTAATAACCCGTGATATTCGCATTCAAAGAACCCATTTACAATGGGAACTTTGTCACGAGTATAAACTGGGAATGTTTTTTTTAACCTTGCCTAAAGGACATACCAGACATTGGGATTTGGTAAAAGCATTAGTTAACCAATGGGAAGAAATAGCTGAAATTGCCAAAAATAAACGTATTCCTTTTGGTTACAGAGTGCATCTTAAAAAAGTAGAAATTTTAAAATAAAAAAGGGTAATTATTTTAAAATAGTAATTGGCTTCCCGCTCGGAAAGACAGGTATTCCAAGGATTTTAGTTAGGTATTGAGTAAGGTGGCGGCTTTGCCGCCACCTTACTCAATACCTAAACATATGTTCCTCACCTTCAATGTTCTTCCGAATGAAACGAAGCATAGTGAGAATCCTTTATTTTTCACCAGACCTTAATGATTCTTTATCATTTTCCTACTAAAGAATGAGCCATCTCTATTAATGATCTTAATTAAATACATTCCTTTTTCAAAGCCCATTACATCTGATTTAAGGAAAAAAATTCCATTTCCACCACTTAAATTCTCTTTTAAAACAAGTTTTCCTCCTAAGTTTGTTATTTCCACTGAACTCAAATTGCAGTCAAAGCAATTGATTTTTAATTCCAAAAAATCAGTAACCGGATTAATGAAAGTGATTTCTGCCTTTCTTTTAACTTTTTCCTTGTTGCTTAAAACTGCATCCACTTCCAGATCAAGATAAACGGGATAATGGTCCGACATTTCATAAATTGCATTGATTACATTTTGAGGGGCAGAAATATTCGGAGGATCAGTAACGGATTGCTTAAATCTATTTCCATCCTGCCCTGGTATAGTATGGCTGTCTGTGACATACTTCACTTTTAACAAATCATTATTAATTGCTTGCGAAACAAGTATAAAATCAAAACGATCATCCGTTCCACCACTGGCAAAGCAACCATTATTTGTATTGCTAACAACACGTGTGGATTGAGTATGGATACTGGCAAAATCAGAATTATTATACCAGGTTCCCAGTTGATTTATGGGATCGTAAAATCTTAAAGCAGGGTTAGTATTGCTAACTAAATTAACAAATGAAGTTTCATTGCTACTCCTGACATTAAAATCACCTGAAAAAATATAGTTTGCAGGAGTATCTTTTCCATTTAAATGTTCCATTAATGCCTCTGTTTCCAGCGCCCTGCTTAATTGGTTTGCAGATGAACTTCCGGCTTTAAGGTGAGCCACAATAAAAGTAATGAAAATTGTATCATTTGACTGGGCTAAATCAGCATCTTTGAAATAAAGTGTATACAAATCAATAATTCTTGCAAGAGCATTGTTATTACTATCTTTTGTGACTTGTTCCTGGGAATAAAGTACTAATTTCTCTGTATTGAAATAAAGCATATTTACAATATCAGAAAATCCGTTGTTGGTTGAAAGGCCTCTTTCATACTTTCCGGGGTTATCCGAGTTCAAAACATTTTCAAGGATCCTTGAGGCATTTGTATTTCCAGCTCCCAGTTCATTTACACAAAACACATCAGGGTGAATATAATCTACCAGCGTTTTTAAATATGCATCTTTAAAATCAGGATTATTTCCAGTAATAGGGCACCAGGAGGGATATGAGCCATAATACAAAAGGTTGTATTGCATAATTCTTAATGATGTTTGGGAAAAAGCAGAAAAAAAAGCAGTTGAAAACAGTAAAAAAGAAAATAAAATTCTTTTCATTTGAGTTGTAATTTTTGACCAATTTATAACTAATTCAGGCATTTCCAATAATCCATCATCAATTTTTCAATAAACAAGGCATTTTGGCAGAATTAATTCTTTAACTATAAATAATAAGGGCATAATGGACATTAAAAAAAATCCGTTAATTTTGCGCAAATTTAAAACGAAAACCCAAGAGAATGAAAAGAGGACCAATTTCAGAATTTATTGAAAAGCATTATTTGCATTTCAACTCTGCAGCACTTGTGGATGCAGCAAAAGGATATGAAACGCATTTAACAGAAGGCGGAAAAATGATGCTTACTCTTGCCGGAGCTATGAGTACTGCTGAACTTGGCAAATCACTTGCTGAAATGATCAGGCAAGGTAAAATTGATATTATTTCATGTACAGGGGCAAATCTTGAAGAAGATATTATGAACCTTGTTGCACACAGCCATTATAAAAGGGTACCAAACTACAGGGATTTAAGCCCACAGGAGGAATGGGATCTTTTGGAAAACGGTTTTAACCGGGTAACTGATACTTGCATTCCAGAGGAAGAGGCTTTTAGAAGGATACAAAAACATATTTTCAGACAATGGAAAGAGGCAGAAGACAAGGGTGAAAGATATTTTCCACATGAATTCATGTATAAGCTTTTGCTTTCAGGGGATATGAAAGAACATTATGAAATTGACCCAAAAGATAGTTGGATGATAGCTGCGGCAGAAAGAAACTTGCCAATTATTTGTCCGGGCTGGGAGGACTCTACCATGGGCAATATTTTTGCATCTTATTGCATAAAAGCCCAGTTAAAGGCATCCACAATGAAGTCGGGTATTGAATATATGATGTGGCTGGCTGATTGGTATACTGCAAATGCCGGGGGGAAAGGGATTGGATTTTTTCAGATCGGTGGTGGAATAGCAGGAGATTTTCCAATTTGCGTAGTACCAATGCTTTATCAGGATATGGAAAGAACAGATACGCCTTTTTGGAGTTACTTTTGTCAAATTTCTGATTCAACCACAAGTTATGGTTCTTATTCCGGTGCTGTTCCCAATGAAAAAATCACTTGGGGAAAGCTTGATATTACAACTCCCAAGTTTGTCATAGAATCTGATGCTACAATTGTGGCCCCATTGGTTTTTGCCTGGGTTCTTGGTTGGTAGTTATTGGTATTAATCCTTTTGGGAGATTGATATTGAATTTGGCTTCTTATTGTCAAAAAGGGTTAATGTTATCTACTTAACAATCGCCTTAAGTGATTGTTAGGAAGATTTGTTTCACATTTCAATTTGAGATTTATTGACTATCAGAAAAGGTTGAAAAAAGTATTCGATTTTTTTTGTCCTTAATAAAAATTATAGAATTTGTTAAAGTAAGCCTTACAGATCTTACCTTTGCTAAATCTGATGAAATTAGATTTAACCATTACTCCTTTAAATTCCTGGATTGCCGGTGCAGGCAAACCCTTAATTATAAGCGGCCCCTGCAGTGCTGAAACTGAAAACCAGGTTTTAGAAACAGCCAAAGCTATAGCAAAAACAGGCACCAGTACAATTTTCAGGGCAGGAATATGGAAACCCCGAACACGCCCAAATGCATTTGAAGGTATTGGGGTAAAAGGATTGCCCTGGCTAAAAAGGGTAAAACAAGAAACAGGTTTATTGATTGCTACTGAAGTGGCCAATGCTTATCATGTAGAAGAATGCCTTAAATATGGTATTGACATGGTTTGGATTGGCGCCAGAACCACTGCAAACCCATTTTCAGTTCAAGAAATAGCTGATGCTTTAAAAGGTGTTGACATTCCGGTTTTTGTAAAAAATCCAATTCATCCTGATCTTCAATTGTGGATAGGTGCCCTGGAAAGGATAAACAAAGCAGGAATTACCAAGCTTGCTGCCATTCACCGGGGTTTTCATTCTTATATTGAAAAATTATACCGCAACACTCCAAACTGGGAATTGGCCATAGAATTAAAAATGCTTTGTCCTGAATTGCCTTTAATATGTGATCCAAGCCACATATGCGGGAACACCACTTTGCTTTTTTCTGTGGCCCAAAAAGCCATGGATTTAGATATGGATGGGCTAATGATTGAATCTCATTGCGCACCCCAAACAGCATTAAGCGACAAAGATCAGCAAATAACTCCTGATGAATTATTAGAACTGGTTTCAGAGTTGGTAATTCGAGATGCTTCATCAAAAAATGTTTTATTTAAAAACAAGCTAGAGGAACTAAGAAGCCAGATAGACAATGTAGATGAAGAAATATTGCTGGCAATGGCAGAAAGGATGATAATTGTGAAGGAAATAGGAGAATATAAAAAGGAAAACAGTGTTACTATACTGCAAATAAAACGATGGAATAAAATTCTTAAAAATCAACTCAAAACTGCTGAAAAAACAGGGCTGAGCAAAGAATTCATAAAAGACCTTTACCTGCTTGTTCACAATGAATCCATAAGGATGCAAACTGAAATCATGAACAGAAAAGAGATGGAAATCAAGAAATCCTGATTTTTTTCACATTTGGAATTTAAGCTAATTCTATAATACAGATCTCTAACAATCAAATACAAAATTAAGAAGCCAGGCAAAGCTAAATTTACCTTCTTGATAAGTTAAAATGTTCACTTAAATTAAGCCAATTATAGCGCATGCTGAATTAGCAATTATAGTATCAACGAACATTATCTTTAAATTCAAACTATATTATTTTAAATAAAAGGGGGAAATTCCTTGCTAAACCGCTACAACTGCAATAAATAGTGAAAAAAATAAATTTTTTTCTGTTTTGATTTAAAATATTTTTATACCTTTCCGCTTAATTATCATACTACAAACCCAAAATTATTAAGAGATGAAAAAAAAATTATGCACAGCCATGGTTTTATGCGCTAGTTTTTTATTAACTACAGTAAATGCACAAGAAGCAGAACATGTGGTTAAATTAAACATATTTGCATTGGCCTTAAACAATGTTTCTTTACAATATGAAAAACCATTTCATGATAGAATGTCAGTTTCACTTGGTGTTAGAATGCAGCTTCCGCGCACCTTGCCTAATGTTGTAGGTGGAACAGATGAAGGAAGTGGAACAATAGAATCAAGATTAACAGGTTATGCTTTAACTCCTGAATTTAGATTTTACACTGGAAGCAAGGGTGCCCCAAAAGGATTTTACCTGGCTCCTTACCTAAGATATACCAATTTTAAAATAGCTACTCAATCAGAATACAGAGACGATACAGGTGTTGATCGCAAATATGACCTAACCGGGAAATTTACTGGATTTGGCGGAGGATTAATGATTGGTATGCAATGGCTCATTGCTGATAAATTCTCTATTGACTGGTGGATTTTAGGAGGTCATTATGGTACTGCAAATGCAAAACTTTTTGGCGAAAACAAATCAGGTACCTGGTCTCAAAAAGAACAAGACGATATAAAAGCTGAATTACAAGCTTTCGATGTTCCTTTTGGTACTACTGATTATACAGTTACTTCTAAAGAAGCAGAATTAAACTGGAAAATGCCTTTTTTGGGATTACGTTCAGGACTTTGCCTAGGTTGGGCTTTCTAACTAACTTATATAATGCATAAAAAAAGCCGGCTATTGTGCCGGCTTTTTTTATGCATTGAAATTAAAACAACAACATGCAACTTAATTTAAAAAATAAAAAATAAAAAATTACGGGGTGTGCTAATTTCCATTCTTTCTTCTAAATCATTTAATGAGCAGATATTGGCTCCTTTTGCTTTTTTTGCTGCTTCTGGGTTTTAGCATCAATATATTCAACCTCCAGCACTAAATCATCAGCCTCTGCAAGAGTTGATTCATTTAGAATTATCTTTTTTATCCTACATGGTTTATTTGCAGCAATTGTAGTTTCCATTTTCATTGCCTCAATAGTGAACAAAGGCGAATTTAATTGCACCTCATCCCCTTCTTTTACAAATACTTTAGCAATCAAGCCTTGTAAAGGAGTCCCAATTTCTTGTTCACTTGTTGCTTTTTTATTTGCTTTTACCTGAGTGACTGATTTATTGTCTTTTACTTCCACACTTCGGGTTTGGCCATTGAGTTTAAAATAGACAGTTCTGTTTCCATTTTCATCCGATTCACTAATGTATAAAAGCTTGACAATAATTGTTTTTCCATGGCTTATTTCAATAAGTGTTTCCTGGTTGTTGCTCATTCCATAGAAGAATTCTAAGGTAGGAATAACACTTACATTTCCATAAACCTGGTAATGTTTTAAATATTCCTCATAAACCTTAGGATAGAATTTCCAGGAAATAAAATCAAGAAAACTTAGGTTCTTATTGAATTTATTTTTAAAATCCATGAATTCATTATCAAAATCTACCGGCTTTATATGTGCATTTGGCAATTCAGTATAGGGTTTTTCTTCCCTTAAAATCAATTTTTGCAACTCTTTTGGAAAACCTCCATAGGGTTGGCCCAAATCGCCTTTAAAAAAACTCTTTACAGATTCAGGAAAAGGAATTTTGTCGCCTTTTGTAAGAACATCTTCTTTTGACAAACCATTTGAAACCATGTATAAGGTCATATCTCCAACAACCTTTGATGAAGGAGTTACTTTAATTATATCTCCAAACAATTCATTCACCTGTTGATATGTCTTTTTTATTTCATTCATTTTACTTCCCAATCCAAGAGACAAGGCCTGAGGTTTTAAATTGGAATATTGACCACCTGGAATTTCATGTTGAAAAACTTCGGCAGTTCCTGCTTTAAGCCCTGATTCAAAAGGATAATACCATTCCCTAACGGTTTCCCAGTAATTAGAATGTGCATTTAAAGATTCCATGTTAAATTCCTGATTTCTTGGATGTCCTTTCAATGCTTCAACTAAGGAGTTAAAATTAGGCTGGGAAGTTAATCCAGACATAGAGCCAAGAGCCACATCAATAACATCCACACCAGCCTCAATGGCTTTTATATAGGTAGCAGATTGAATAGATGATGTATCATGAGTATGCAAATGAATAGGGATGTCAACAGATTCCTTTAGTTTTGAAATCAGCTCGAATGCAGCATAAGGTTTTAATAATCCTGCCATATCTTTGATTGCAAGAATATGCGCTCCTTCATCCTCTAATTGTTTTGCCAGATCAAGGTAATATTGAATGTTGTATTTTGTCTTTGACTTATCCTGCAGGTCACCGGAATAGCAAATACATGCTTCTGCCAGGCCTCCGGTTCTTTCTCTAACAGCCTTAATGCTCACTTTCATGCTCTCCACCCAATTAAGTGAGTCGAAAATTCTAAAAACATCTACTCCTGTTTCCCAGGATTTTTCAATGAATTTTTCAACCAGGTTATCCGGGTAGGCTGTGTATCCAATGGCATTGGAGCCTCTAATTAACATTTGCAATAAAATGTTAGGGACTGCCTCTCTTAAGAGTTTAAGCCTTTGCCAGGGGCATTCATGCAAAAATCTTAATGCCACATCAAAAGTTGCTCCTCCCCATACTTCCATTGAAAATACCTGGGGATGGTTTTTTGCAAAACTCTCTGCAACCATTACCATATCCTTTGTTCGTAAACGTGTTGCAAGAAGGGACTGATGCGCATCACGAAAGGTACAATCTGTATATTGAATTTGTTTTTGGTCTTTTAACCATTTGGAAAAATTAAGTGGACCCAGTTGATCCAGTAATTGCTTGGTTCCTGGTTTATATTCTGCGAGTTTATCAAATTCGGGGATTATTGGCATTTCAAAAACTTTTGCCTGATCAATGGTTTTAATATCAGAATTTCCATTCACGCATACATTAGCCAGAAAACGTAAAGCTTTAGTTCCACTATCCGATTTTACTGATATATCAAGTAATTCAGCATGATCATCAATAAATTTCACAGTTGCGTTTCCATCCTGAAATACGGGGTGGTTTATTACATTTTCCAGGAATTGAATATTGTTTTTCACTCCCCTTATTCTGAATTCACTAAGGGCCCGGTGCAACCTTTGGCTTGCTCCTTTCAGGGTTCTTCCAGAGGCAGTAACTTTAGCAAGCATAGAATCAAAAAATGGTGAAATTTTCACACCTCCATAAGAACTTCCCTCGTCTATTCGAATTCCATAACCTCCAGCATTTCTATAGGCAATGATGGTTCCATAATCGGGTTTAAAATCATTTTGCGGATCTTCGGTAGTAATACGGCATTGAATGGCAAAACCATTGCATTTTATCTCTTTCTGTCCGGTAATGTATATGCCTGAGGAAGAAAGGGCATGTCCACTGGCAATTAAAATCTGGCTTCTTACAATATCAATACCTGTAACTTCTTCAGTTACCGTATGTTCAACTTGTATTCTTGGGTTAACTTCAATAAAATAAATACTTCCATTTTTATCTACCAGGAATTCAACCGTACCAGCATTGTTATAATTGGCTTTATGAGCTATTTTTAAGGCATACTCATACAGCTTGTCTTTTATTTCCTGATGTAAATTAGGAGCAGGTGCAATTTCAACAACCTTTTGAAACCTTCTTTGTACAGAGCAATCCCGCTCATATAGGTGCACAATATTTCCATAATGATCGCCAAGAATTTGAACCTCAATATGCTTTGGACTATCAATATACTTTTCAATAAAAACAGTGTCATCACCAAAAGCATTGGAGGCTTCCCTTCTTGCTTCAGAAAAGGCTTTATCAAGGGTTTCTTCATTTCTAACAATGCGCATGCCTCTTCCACCGCCTCCTGCAGAGGCCTTAATCATTACAGGAAAGCCTATTTTTCGAGCTTCACTCAATGCAATTTCAGAGGAGGTTAAAACCGCAGTACTTCCTACTATAATTGGAACACCAGCATCAATGGCTACTTTTTTTGCAGCCACTTTATCCCCCAACATTTCCATTGTTTGGGGATCTGGTCCAATAAAAATAATTCCTTCTTCAGCACAGCGCTTTGCAAAATTCACATTCTCAGAAAGAAATCCATATCCTGGATGAATTGCATCTACTCTTTCTTTTTTCGCTACGCGAATTATTTCTTCAATATCCAGGTAAGGTTTTAATGGTTCATTGTCCCTGCCAATCTGAAAAGCTTCATCAGCTTTATACCTGTGCAATGAATAGCGGTCTTCATAGGTATAAATTGCCGCTGTTTTTATTTTCAATTCAGAGGCTGCCCTTAATACCCTGATTGCTATTTCGCCCCTGTTGGCAACTAATAATTTCGAAATCTTTTTCTCCATATTCTCCATATTTATTAAATTCTTTAATTAAAATTAAGGAATTTAATAGGAGTTTAGAAATAGAAAAAGCGAATTTATATAAAATAAAAGCGGATTTAAAATTGGTGTTTTAAAGGTTTTTTTCGATATTAAGGGAAAGGGGGAATTTTTTAATTTCACTACTAGTATAATCTGAAAATTTTTCCCATTAATTATACTCTTTTCAATATTTAGTTTAAAATTTAAATTTTGAGTTTTTCTCTTTTTGCACCTGTTGCCAGGGCAATTTTAAATTCGTTGTTTTTAATGTCGATAAGAAATTCTACATAAGGAATTGCCATTATTCCATTTTTTGTTATTATTTGCTTAAAGTATTCTAATTTCCGGCTTAATAATACTTTCATTTCAGATGGTTTAATACGGAGTTTCATTTGAATAACCTCAGTGCTTTTCACACCAAGCATCTAAAAATAAAAGTTATGAAAATATTAGCAGAATGAATTCAAGTTTTATTCCAATTTGAATTGCCTGAATGTTCCCAAAATTTCAAAAATCAAGTAAGCTATACTTTTCCATAGGTCTGTTTTTTGACGAGACCATAATGTTTTTTAAAAAGAAAAACCATTTAAAAAAGTTAAAATTAATCTTTCAGGAAATCAAATGCTCCTTTTCTTAAGTTAATTCCATATTCAACATAAGCCTTTAGGCAGGCAAGAAAATTTGCCCATCCTTCTGTGTTTCCTTTTAACCATTTGATGCCTGCTTCATCATTAATTCTGCTTTTTTCCGTAATGCTTACAAGAGTTGCATTATTGGGTTTTGGAGTAAGGGTTATTTCAACTAAAAGTTCCACATCGCCATCAAACCAATAATAAGAAATGTATTTGTTTTTTTCTATTTTATCCACACGAACAGGAACTTCCATCGCAAATTCAGGAAAATGCCAAACAAGTTTTTTTCCTGCTTGCATTTGCCCACTACTTTTTGAAATAAAGTAGTTCGACATTTTTTCCGGATCAACAATAGCCTGAAATACTTCCTGCTGTGAACTTAAAATTTGAATGGCGGTTTTAATTTCCAGGTTTTTGTTTTCCATGTTTTGCGACTTTTTTTATGCTCCTTATTTTACCGCAGCATTTTTTATCCTATTATTTCAAATAACCATACAATTTCAGGCTATGAAAGGTTATGTTGTTCCTAAAAGTCAATTTCGTTTTACAGTGTTAAACTCCGAATTGATTCAAATGATGATCAAGATGCTTATAAAACATATTGTTCCATTCCTGCACTGATAGGGCTCCAAATGATAGGGATTCCCTACCATCAAAATGTTTTTCTCCCAATTCCTGGGTCTTTTTTATGTAATCAATCAAACGCTTTTTTTCAGCTTCAAAATTTTTATCTTCCTTAATAATAAACTGAGGAGCTGTTTGTCCATTTTTCTTATAGGACTTTTCACTGATAACTATATTTTTTACAAATAATTTTAAAATAAACCTATTGAATGCGCTTGGTTTTGCATGTTTGTTATCATATACAAATTCATAGCTAACATTGCAATGGGCTAACATCTGCCCAACTGCCATTTTTCCCCATAAAGGTCCGGTAGTAGGACTTAATTTATTAATTCGGTTAATTATTTCTTGTGTATCAAGTTGGTTAAAAATATTTTTCATATGTATATAATTTGATTTTAAATGTCATCCCGATTTATCGGGATTGCCAGGTTATATATTCACTCCTGCATTGCTATTTTTAACTGTATTTTGATTGCTGTTTTTATTTTATTTTCCAAAAAGTCTGATTGGTGAAGTCCAATTTATTTTTATTTTACACCTTTAGTTTCCTTACCCCTGAAATAAGCAGCCAAGGTAATAGAAAGTACAGACTTTTCAAATTCAAACATAAGGGCATTTTGCTTAGTTAGCTTAGTAAAAAAGAATGTTATAACAGACAATGCCGCCACAAATTAAACAGTTTGTCCAATTTAAAACTTTTAGAGATATTAATTTAATTTTTTTTGTGCGTTCTTTACATTCTTGATTCATTACGAATAGAATAACAATAGAAAAACTGCATTGATTTTTGGCTCTTTTGTTTTTAGTAAAAAAACGATATTTCTTGAATTAAAAAAAACACCTATTGATTGATTAAAAATACCTATGGCCAATACTGTTTTAAATAAAGTATTTTTACTCAGAATAAATAAACCTGTTTTTTCTATTTCCATTATTCTTTTTTTGCCCTTTATTTTAAATGCACAAACCATAAAAGTGATGGACATAACTTCATTGCAAGCGCTTCCTTATGTGAATATTTATTCTGATTTTTCTGGCATTTCAACAACAACCGACAATAAAGGGAAGGCAGATATTTCATCTTTTAAAAATGCTGATAGCATTTGTTTTAAAATGGTAGGTTACAATCCATTCATTTCAAGTTATAATCAATTAGAAAAAAACAATTTCAAAGTACACATGACTGAAAAACAAATCATGATTGATGAATTTGTTATTTCTGCACATCGATGGGAAGAAAAACAAGAAGATATTCCTAATCAAATTACTAAAATAACACCCAGGGAAATAACTTTCCAAAATCCTCAGACTTCTGCTGATATGATAAGCAATACGGGTGAGGTATTTGTGCAAAAAAGCCAGCTGGGAGGAGGAAGCCCTATGATTAGGGGATTTTCAGCAAACAGCATTTTACTTGTAGTGGATGGTGTGAGGATGAATAACGCAATATACCGCAGCGGAAACCTGCAAAACGTTTTAAATATTGATCCTAATAGCTTAAAGAGCAGCGAAATTTTATTTGGCCCTGGCTCTGTTCTTTATGGTAGTGATGCTTTAGGAGGAGTGATTAATTTTTCCACCAAAAGCCCGGTTATGGGCGACTCAAGCTCTTCGCTTATTTTTGGAAATGCTTTAGCCCGTTATGGCTCTGCCAATAACGAAAAGACAGGACATGTGAACATTAATATTGGATTTAATAAAATTGCCAGTTTTACTAGTTTTAGCTACAGTGATTTTGATAACTTAAAAACAGGGAGAATTAGAAACTCAGCTTATCCTGATTATGGAAAAAGATCCTGGTTTGTTCAACGAATTGAAAACCAAGATTCCATTGTTCAAAATTCTGATCCGGATATCCAAAAATTTTCTGGTTTCAATCAGTTTAATGGGATGCAAAAACTTCGCTATAAACCTTCGAAATCACTTGATTTTGAGTATGGTTTTTATTACTCCATTACATCCGATATCCCAAGGTATGACAGATTAATTGAAATCACACCTCAGGGGCTGCCTAGAAATGCCCAATGGCATTACGGCCCTCAAAACTGGATGATGCATGCTTTAAACACTTCTGTAAATAAATCAACAATTGCTTTTGACAAATTAAACATAACACTTGCTTATCAAAATTATAAGGAAAGCCGACACGACCGAAGGTTTAATAGTGAGTGGCTTCGTTCTCAAATGGAAGAGGTAAATATATTTTCTGCAAATATCGATTTGAAAAAAAATGTGGGAAAAAGAAGTGAATTGTATTATGGAATTGAAAATTTTTCAAATTTTGTTGACTCAAAAGCAAACACTACAAATATTGTAAATGGTGAGCAAAGAGGCGCAGCAAGCAGGTACCCGGACGGAGGAAGCAAAGTATATTCTGCTTCAGGTTATGTTCAATTTGTAAGAAAGATTACGAATAAAATTACAGTATCCACTGGTGCAAGATATAACTACTATACCCTAAAATCAAGAATTACAGACAGCACTTTTTTTAATTTCCCATACGATCAAATGAGTATAACAACTTCGGCAGTAACTGGGGCTGCTGGATTTGTTTATCTTCCAAATGAAAAATGGAAAATCAATTTTAATGCTGCATCAGGATATAGGGCTCCTAATGTTGATGATATAGCTAAGGTTTTTGATTCTGAACCAGGAAGGGTAATTGTACCAAACAATGACTTAAAGCCAGAATATTCCTATAATGTAGAAGTTGGAATTAGCAGGACATTTTTAAGAAAATACACATTGAGTTCTTCAGCCTATTACACCTTGCTTATTGATGCCATTGAAAGAAGAGATGCAAGATGGTATGATCAGGATTCAATAGTTTACGATGGTGTTTTAAGCAAGGTAACTTCTAATATAAACATAGGCAAGGGTTATATAAGCGGAATTTCGGCCAATCTTGCTGCTGAATTTACTCACTATTTAGTTGCCTCTTTTTCTATAACCTATACAGAGGGAATGGATTTAAATAATGCTATTCCTTTAAGGCACATTCCTCCCCTATTTGGCAGAATCTCTGTGATGTATAAATACAAAGGAATTCGCATGGAGTTGTTTTCCCATTTTAGCGGGTGGAGGTATTATGAACAACTAGCCCCAGAGGAACAGGCAAAAACGCATTTATACACCCCACAAGGTGCTCCTGCCTGGTTTACACTAAATTTCAGGAGTAGTTTGCAAATTAATGATTTTATACAAATTAATGCAGGTATTGAAAATATCCTTGATCATCATTACCGGCCATTTTCTTCTGGCATAAGTGCCCCTGGAAGAAACATTTTTGTGGCATTACGATTAAGGTTTTAAGGTAAATATTAATCTAAATTAAATCATTTCATTTAGAGGTTATCATTCTTAGATTTTTCAGTTGTACTCCAACTTTTTATTTTATAATTCGATTCGTTATCATTGATCTGTAAAATATTCAAGGGTAACACTTGTTGGAGAACTAAAAAACAAACCTATGGCTTGAGTTCGTTTCCTTGAAATGAATCTGTTTAGTTTTGATAATCCACAGTAAGAAATGCAGGAGGGTTAATGATTTTGATTTCAACCCTTCTGTTTTGTTCTCTTCCCTGGATATTGTCTGATCCATCTCCATTTTCGTTCGGTGCTAAGGGCTGGGATTCTCCTTTAGAAATTACAGAAATTCTAGATGCACTTATTCCATTATTCATAAAATACCTTTGAACCGTTCTTGCTCTGTTTTCTCCTAAAATCAAATTGTATTTGTCTGTTCCATTACTGTCGGTATGTCCAGTAAGTTCTAATTTCATTTCTTTATTCTCCTTCATTAATCCAATCAATTCCTTTAACTCGGATTTATAATTTTCATTAACATCAGATTTAGCATAGGCGTACTTCACATTTTTTATAGGAATAGTTCTTGATACTTGGGTTTTACTGCGTGCTGTTGAAGTTTTTGTTTTCACCTCAACACTTTTCGCTCCTTTATCAGGTAATCCATTTGTAGCAAGTGTATTTACTGTTTCAGGCTCTGAACTTTTTAAATTGCTTGATGGATTTTCCACTGCTGCTGTTTTTGCATCAAGATTAGATTTTGCTATTAACGCAATTTTTTCTTCTTCCATTTTTTCCTCAGCAACGAATTGGGACTGATTCAAAATATCATTTGCCAGTTCAACCCATTTGCTAATCTCAACTTCATCCTCTGATGAAAGAAGAATTTTATAATGCTTTTCCAAAAGTTCATTGTTTCCCAATAACAAATAAGCCTTCATTAAAAAAACATGTACTTCAACCGATTTTGGCTGAGCATTCAAGGTCATTTTGAGCATATCCAAAGCCTTTTCAGGTTCTTGTTCAGTCATAGCAAGGCAAGCGCCTAAACGGTAATAGTAACTTATATTTCCAGGGTCATTCTCGTTGAGTTGTTTAAAATGAGGAAGGGCTTCGACAAATTTTCTTGCCTCAAAAAATTTTTTTGCTTCCTGAAACAACTTTTTATCATTTTCATTTTGAGCAAATGAACTTACTGTAAGCAATAATGAAATAAAAATGCTGATAAATGTTTTACCTGGTAACATGGTTTAATTTTTCTGCAAATTATGTATTTTTTCTGACTTAATGTATTTCTTCTAAAATTACTAAAAAGTCTTGCCCATTTTTCTTTTGAAAGGCCAAAAGATGCTTGAATAAAGAACTCTTTGCCAAAAAGAATGCATGGAAATAAATTCTTTTTTTCTATTTTCAACCAATAAACAGGGATCGAAAAAAATATCAGATAAACAACAAGCGAAGGAAGTTTTAACAGTGTTATCATACCTGTTGTTTTTATGTTTAACGACAAGGCCTGAGAAATACTTATTGAATCGAAAAAACGCTCGCGAACACCATTTCCAGGCCCTAAATAAAGGATAGCAAATGAGGCTGAAAGGCAAACAAACGAAAAAAGTGTTTTATTAAACAGGCTTTCAAATGAGCCATCCTTTGTATAATGGCTTCTGTTTTTATATAGGAGGGTAATGGCAACAAACTGAATAAAAAGAACAATAATACTTAGTGCTTCGTTTGCTCCCCCAATAAAACCGGAGCCTAAAAAAACAATCAGATAACTTAAAAAATTTCTATTTTTTTAAAGGATAAAAGCAATTACAAAAAACAAACTGATTACACTCAAAAGGTAAGTACTGCTAGAGGACAAGATATGTGTGATTTTATAAAATTCTTCCAGCAATGCGCAAACCGGATTCTATTCTCTGTTTGAAAAAACATTAATTGCAGTAACTTATTGTTAATTCCCTGGCTTCCTTTTCTATTTAATATTAAAGCTTATGTTTCATCCTGGCATTTGAATTTAAAGTATGCCTGTTGCATTTCAAGTTCAGACCAAACTATTTGTCCAATTAAAATTGCTCCTGTTTCAATCTCATTATTTTGTCCTTCCCGTTACGATTTTATCATATTCAAAATCATTGGGTTCCCATAATTCAATTTTATTTCCTTCCACATCTAAAATATGAACAAATTTGCCGTATTCAAAGGTTTCAATGGTGTCGGTAATCGTAACACCTTCCTTTTTCAATTCTTCTACAAGTGCTTCAATGTTTTCAACCCTGTAATTTATCATGAATTCTTTTGTGGAAGGTTCAAAATATTTTGTTGTTTCTGCAAATGGACTCCATTGTGTGAAACCTTTTTTTAGTGGATCTGCACCTTGTCCCCATTCGAAATTTGTCCCATATTCATCCGTATCTAAACCCAAATGAGTTTTATACCATTCTTTCATTTTTTGGGGGTCTTTACTTTTAAAAAAGATTCCGCCAATGCCTGTTACTTTTTTCATGTTTGAATTGTTCTTAGTTTGTTTTTATGATCGTGTTTAACTCAAAACCATAGCAGAATAAAATCCCAGGAGCTAAAATTAATATTATTTTCTTTTTCATATTATGAACCCTTTTAAATACTCAATAAAGCAAGTGGATTATTATGCTTTTTTAAAAATTTTTTCTCGCTTCTTTATTAATCCATCTGTTGCAAGAATTTTATCAATATAATTTTCAAAGCCTGGGGGTAGGAAATCCAAGTAAGGGGCATTGTGGTCTGAACTCAATAATATATTGGAGTTATTATCGTAAATATGCATGGCAGCAATGGAGGATTTACTAAATACATCAAAAGAGAAAAAAGTAATACTAATAATAATAAGGTTTAATCTCTTTATGAAATAATTTTTTTATTGCACCTCTTTTGGCATTTAAATCAATAGTAGTAAGAGAATTTACATCGTTTGTCATTCTTAATATTTCTCCACTTTTTGAATCAATGAATTGTCCACTTACAATTGCCTCTCCAATAATAATATATCGTATATTAATTCTTAAAATAAAATCTGCCTCATTTTTATTGGAAGTAATTTTCCAAAACCCCCAACTTTGTATTAAATTATTTGCATGAACTATAACATTATAATCATCAGATATCACACAAACAGTATTGCCCTTTTTTGTTATATTTTTTAAAATAGATTCATTTATCAACTTTTCACCTGATGTATTTATACTAGTATTCGATGGAGGATTAAAATAATCTTTTTCTCCGTTCTTGTATTTAATTTCATTGATTTCCGATTTATTGAGATGGTAAATTGGACCATCTAAATGTGTGAATTTTTTATATTTAATTACTTTATCTTCTACTTCAATTACTTTGACAATTAGGGAATCTAAATTCCTCATTTTTATTATGTCCTGGCCATAAAGCTTATTGAAACAAAAAGCAATTATGATAGTTGAAAGTCGAATAAGAGGGGTCATTGAGAATCAGTTAAATTAGAATAACTCAACGAAGGTAGCGGATTATTATGCTTTTTTTAAAATTTTTTCTCGCTTCTTTATTAATCCATCTGTTGCAAGAATTTTATCAATATAATTTTCAAAGCCTAGGGGTAGGAAATCCAAGTAAGTGGCATTGTGGTCTGAACTCAATAATATATTGTTGTTATTATCGTAAACAAAAGCCGAACATGCTTTTCATAAATAATCCAGAATAAAACCCAATAAAAAAAAATTGGAAAAATTAAAAGAAATAAATCAGAGGCGGATCGCCATGCCAATGCACCAAAGCGAAAAAAACCAGCCCAATTTGAAAGATATTTTTCAAAATTTTAGCAACTCTTTGATATACTTTCGTCTTATAATTAAATATAAAAATCCCTCATAAACATTTAATATACATCTCTAAAACCAAAACTATGAGAATTTCATACTTACTCTCCCTAACATTTATTTTAATTTTTTCGGGGAATGTTTTTTCCTCAGGCCATACTGTTACTACTACAGTTGTATCAAATGTAAGCTGCAATGGGATGTGCAATGGTGTTGCTTATGCTACGGTTTCTGGAGGAGTTGGTCCCTTTCAATACCAGTGGAATACAAATCCTGTTCAAAACAGTCAAACAATTTCCGGATTATGTGCTGGAACTTATAGTGTGGTAGTAACGGATATGGATGATAACTCTACTTCAACTGCGATAGTTACCATAACCCAACCTTCCGTTTTTTTCACCTCAATTTCTCCTGGAAACCAAACTATTTGTGAAGGACAATCTGTGAGTTTATTTGCCGCAACCACCGGTGGAACAAATCCATATACCTTTAACTGGAGTCCCTCAACTGGTATCAATTCACCAAATCAATCAACAGTAGTTGCCAGTCCGGTTTCTACCACAACATATACAGTAACAATAACTGACGCTCAGGGTTGTACTGCTACTGATAATGTAACTATTACAGTAAATCCCATCCCTCTTGTTTCAATTAATCCACCTCAAGCAACAATTTGCGCAGGCACTTCTATTACCCTTTTTGGTTTTCCTGAAACAGGTGGAGGCTCTTTTGCTTGGAATACAGGAGAAACCACATCACAAATTTCAGTTTCTCCTAATACCCCAACTACCTTTTCCCTTCAATATACTTTAAATGGATGCATGAGTTCAGCCTCTGCTTTTATAAATGTACAAAACATTTTTGTCAGCCTTCAGTCTACCCCAGCCACTTGCAATGCTTCAGATGGCTCAATATCTTTAGCTGTTACCGGTGGAAGCCCTCCTTATTCATTTCTGTGGTCAAATGGGTCAACAACACAATCCCAAAACAATTTGCCTGCAGGAACATATTCTGTAACTGTTACTGATGCAAATGGTTGTTCAACAACTGCAAGCTCAAGTGTTACAAACAGTGGAGCATTTACCCTAAGTGGAAATGTAATCAATGCCAGTTGCGCCTCAAGTTGTGACGGTAGTATTGAAGTGACTGTTTCTGGTGGGACTCCGCCATTTACTTATTTATGGACTCCTTCTGGAAATACTGTACCTACAATGCAAGGTTTATGCCCTGGCAATTATTCTATTACTGTAACAGACAATTCCGGATGCCAGAACGCTCAATCATTTACTGTTAATTCTGTTTCAAACCTGGTAGCAACAATGGTAACTAATGGTAGCACTTGCAATGGCAATACTGGTTCTGCAAACGTAATGGTTTCAGGAGGAACTTCTCCTTATTCCTATCAATGGAACCCTATAGTGGGAACAGGAAACACAGCAAATAATTTAAGTGCAGGTACTTATACTGTAATAGTTACCGATAATGTAGGATGTACTTTTACTACCTCTGGAGTTGTTTCAAATTCTTCAAACCTCACAGTTAATATTGGCAACACCTCTGCTTGCAGTAATGGTGGTGGAACGGCAAATGCATGGAGTTCCGGTGGCACTCCTCCCTATTCTTATTTATGGAACAATTCAAGTACAGATTCGATTATTACCAATCTCACGCCAGGAACATACAGTGTAACAGTTACAGATCAAGCTGGATGCTCTTTTTCAATAAGTACAGTTATACAATCAAACTGGGGCTTGTATGTTTCTGGAAGTAGTACTCCTTCCAATTGTTCATCAGGGGGTTCCGTTTCAACTTATATTTATGGAGGAACAGCTCCTTATAACTATTCCTGGAATACTGTTCCGGTTCAAACAAGTTCCACAGCAATTGATCTTCCTTCTGGTCTTTATACAGTTAATATTATGGATCAAAACGGTTGCACTGGCACCGGAAATTTCGCTATCCAAAATTTGCAAACAAACTTTATTCATGGAAAAATATATACTGATTTGAATGGAAATTGCCAATTTGATGTAGGTGAACCTGTAATTTCAAATAAAATGGTTATAGCCACGGGCAATCAAATCTATTATGGTTGGACCAATAGCAACGGGGATTATAGTATTAGTGTTCCCTCAGGTAATTACAGTGTGAGTTCAAATTTTAGTCAGCAATATTATCAAAACAATTGTAGTCCAAATGGAATCCCTGTTAATTTTGTAGGCCTTTGTGATACCATTTCAAGCATCAACATAGGTGTAACCGAAATTCCTGATTTCAATAACCTTGCAGTTTATTTAAGCGTTGGAGGAGCAAATCCAGGATTTACGAATTACGTTTGGATTACGGCAAAAAACCTGGGAAATACAAGCCTTAATGCGGTAGTAAAATTAAATTATGATTCCATTCTTTCTTATATAAATGCCTCACCAGCTCCTACTTTGCAGGTGTACCCGGAAATTACCTGGAACATTCCAAATTTTGCTCCCAACCAAGTAAATTATTATACAATTCAGTTACAAATGCCAACACCTGCAAATGGAGGAACACTAGGTGACATATTAAACTACACTGCCACCATTGAACCCTTTTCAGGAGATCAGGATCTTTCTAACAATACTGCAAATGCAACAAGAATTGTAACGGGCTCCTATGATCCTAATGAAAAACTTGTTTTCCCTAAAGGAGATGGGCCAGAAGGAACTATTCAACCCTCTGATTCTCTTTTTACCTATACCATATTTTTTCAGAATACCGGAACAGATACAGCTTTCACTGTGGTTGTAATGGATACAATTAAATATCCTTTAATTCTTGAAACCATTGAATTAGGAGGGGCAAGTCATCCTTATACTTTTGATGTGACTTCTGAGGGAGTTCTTGTGTGGACTTTTAACCAAATTATGCTGGTGGACAGTAATGCTAATGAGCCCGCAAGTCATGGTTTTTGCAACTTTAGAATGAAAACTCTGGCCAATCTTGCCCCTTTAGAACAAATTATCAATACCGCAGATATTTATTTCGATTTTAATCCTCCTATTATTACAAATACAGTAGTTAATACAATTGCAAATCCTGCTACCTTAATTAAAACAGAAAACAGCACAGCTGGTTTACATGTTTTCCCAAATCCAATGCAAGAATCTGCATCCATTGTAATTGGAGATGAGGCATTGGGAAATGTTTTCACTATTTCAATGTATGATGTTTATGGACATTTAATCTATAAAATAAATACAACAAACCGCAAAAATGAAATTTCTTCCAAAGGTTTATCAAATGGGATTTATTTCTTAACAATTGATTCAGATAATGGCTTTTTTGGAAAAAGCAAAATTGTTGTAACAGAATAATTTAATGTAATTCAATAAGAAATTTTTTGTTTATTTATTTTTGCCTGAACCCTGCTTATCTATATCCTAGGCAGGATTCAGGCAAAAATCTATAAAGAGGTTTCCATTTGCCAAAATAAGCAGTGAAATTATTTAAGTCATTTAACTAGCAATGATTTAATATTGCTATTGAAACTCATACAATAACATTATCCCAAATACCATCTAAATTCCAATTTAGTAATTGAGTTAAAGACTATCCCTTTTTCTAGAATGCCAAAATTTGTAATACGCCATTTGTAATTTACATTTACAAAAAGTAGAACAGTATAACTAAAAGCCGGATTTATTGAAATATATACAACCAAAATGGTTGTGAGAAAAAACGAAAGAAATGAAATAGGATATTTCCTTTTTGAAGAAATAGTAAACGTTGGAATTATCGTTTACCCTTAAACAGAGCACTTTTCCAATTGGTATAACGGATAAAAAATTCAAGGCCACCATTAATACCATAATTGGTGGTTGAAAAAGGGGAGGACAAATCATAGGAAACACCAAAAGAATAATCGCTAAAATCAATAGCAAATTGTGGTATAATAGCATCATTGTTTCTATATCCAGCTCCGATTGTAAGTGCAGTTTCCCTTAAAAAAGTAGTAATTTGGCTAGGATTTGTAAGCCTGATTCTTAAGCACAAGCTAGTTAACAATTCAGATGAGGGACCTTGCCTTAGGTAAATAGCTCCAGGAACAAGGGATACTCTTGTTTCTGGAATATCAAAACGTCCGGTTCCATTAATTACGTATTTTCTTTGCAATCTTTCGGAACCGAAACTATAAAATTCAATGCTGGGTTGGTTAACATGAAAAGAAGAAACTCCCACACTAAATCGTATCCCGTCTCTACCTGCAAAATTATTTTGAATATTAGAAAACTCATACATTACTCCAAGTCCTAAATCTAAGTACATTCGGGAAGAAAGACTGTTTTGCTCATTAGAGGCAATTGCCGTATTAAATGCGGTTCCGGTAAATTGATTCCCCCATTGCAGGTTACTAATGTCAGCTGAAAGTTGTCCACCTCCTATTTGCAATCCCCCAGAGATTTTATTCAACTTGTCAATATTCACAATACCTGAAACAGAAAGATTCACCTTGGTTGTACCAAATTTTGAATCACCCGCAATATCTCTGTAGGCATTGAGCCCAAATCCAAGGTTCCCTATCTTTTCCTTTGATACAAAAGCGGGAAAATCAATAGAAGCAGCCATCGTTTTATATGGGTTTTGCATTCCTGTCCATTGATTTTTATAATTTAATATAACACGCTGGGAGCCGGAAAAAAAGCCAGCAGATGCAGGATTAAGCAGGAGTGGGGCTTGCTGGTATTGGGAAAAATGAACATCCTGAGAAAAGGATGCAAAGCAAAGAAACATAAAACCAATAAAATAAAATTGCTTCATGAGCTTTATTTAAAAAGTGTAATATTTCCGCGTTTGTTTTCTTCATCACCATTTATAAACTTAACCTGAATTTGGTAAGCATAAACTCCCGGATTTAGAAGCTGTCCATTAAATGTTCCATCCCATCCTGTGGATAAACTTGTTGTTTCAAAAACTTTTTGGCCCCATCGGTTAAATACCGAAAATTCAATGGATGCAACCTTATTTCCAAAAAGAAACAGCACATCATTGGTTCCATCACCATTTGGAGAAAAAGCATTTGGAATAAAAACACCTGCCCCTACTCCACCGGGAGGAACAACAATGGTAGTATCATTGGGATCGGGATCAGGATCAGGAGTTGGTGTTGGAGTTGGCGTAGGAACTGGAACAGGTTCGGTGATTTCAACAAGTTTAAATACAGCTACTATGGAATCTGCCTGCGTAATATTTAATACTGTACTAGAATCATTGTTTGAAGGACTTAAGGTATGATTCTGTAATTGCCAATAATCAAATTCATAGCCGGGGGCTGAAATTGCATTGAGTAGTATATCAATGCCGCCATAATAATCTCCTGCAAAAGTATAGGTGGAAGGAATAATTGAATTTATTTTTATATTTCCTGCATTGGCTGGGGAAACATCATATACAATATTATAGGGCCCGCTTAGGGTATAGCAATCATTCAAGCCAGTGCTTAATGCAGCACAACGATCGTTTATAAAATTTTTCATGGACTGAACATTGTTCTGCCAAGTGTTCATATTTCCTCCCCATTTAGCAATCTGTCCAGGCATTTCAGGCGAAATCACACCTACCATACTGTCCAACATATTTATCATGTAAGAACATTGGAAAACAGTATTTGAAAGATCAATAAATCTACTGATATAAAACTGCTTAAAGCCCTCATTTGCCATAAGGGCATTTAAAATTTGAGTATGCCCTTGGCCTCCGGGATTAGGCAAAGCCTCAGGATCACATGGCCCAGCAGTGGCAGAGGTATTGGGGATGTTAGTAAAATTATTGTAATGCCCAAAAGTTGCATCCATATCCCACAAAACATACCTCCATTTTTTTTTATCCCCACTGGGGTTAAGGCCCCTCCACCAGGCAGTATTCCAATTAAGCCAGTCTCTATTAACTATGTATGAATTAAGAACAAAATAATCCACCAGACTTTTTGTGTTGTAAACACGCTCTACAGAATCATAATTGGCTTGAATTGCCATGTTGTTTGATGAAACAAATGTTCTAAAGGCATTCCAGTCTGCTGTTGCCTGGCCACCCCCATAATCGGCCCAGGTTGATCCCCATGTTTTTAAAAACTGTACATCTTTCGGACTATCTTTATAAGGAACGTCCTGATTGTTGTAAAAACTGGTAAAATCACTGTCATCTACTTTTTCTCTTAAATCATAAACCCCCCAATATGCACCATTCATATATAAAATACAAAATGAAGAGGTTCTTTCATCAAGGTTTAATTTTCCCTTTTGAGAAAGGGAGTGAACATAAGCATCTCTTATATGTGCCCCACCTGTTTCAAAGGGGTAATTATCACTTGCTGCAGGCTTAATAATAACACGTTGAAATTCATCTCTTGATTTATTTGCAAAAAGCTTCTCCTTTATTGAATGATTGTAACCGTGCTGATCTCTTGAAATAAAATCGACTCCACGCTGAGGATATGCCCAGGAATCATTACCATGCTTGTTAAATTCACCATCTGTTTCGGTTTTAAATAAACCAGTTACATCAAAATATTCAAAACTACCTTCTCTTAGTGCTTGATTCCCCCCAAAAAGCAGGTTAAGGTTATTTCCAGCAACCGAAATTACAGGAAGTGTGTGGGTTGAATTAATAAAATAAGTATTTGTTTCTGTAAAACTAGCAGGTGTATTTATGTTGCTGCTTACACCAATTACCCTTAGTACAGTTGTGGAATTAATTACAACAGGGCCTGTATAGGCAGTAGAGGCTGCAGTAGGTACTGTCCCATTAACAGTATAAAATATTGATGCGCTAGGATCAGAAGTAGTTATTGTTACACTTATTGAAGAAGGATAAAAACCCGGAGCCTTATCAAGTACGGGTTTAGCTGAGTAATCAGTCTTTGGGTTGGCATTTGAGGCATTTGGGGTAGGTGTTGTAAAAAGGGACCAAAGCGCACTGCCATCTGTTGTTCTGCCTCTGGAATGATTTTTTTGAGTTGGAACAAGTTCTATACTCTCCAGAAGAACCCCTAAATTATTAGAAAAAACAATAGATTCAGGTTTTGTTTGTGTGAGTTTAAAATTTGCATGTACATTTGTACCCGCTATACCACTTCTACCCGAACAGAATACCAAAACTTTACCTCCTGCTGCAATGCTCATTGCAGGAAAAGTCCATTTTGATGGTTTGTTTGGATTATCACTCAAAAAATATCCAAGTAAATTAACAGGTGCTGCACCTGCATTATACAGTTCTACCCAGTCTTCGTATTCATTGAAATTATCTGTAATAGTGCTGATATTAGAACAGGAATACTCATTAATAAAAACCTGTGATTTTACGAGTAAGCCGTTTAAAAAAAGGAAGAAAACAAGTAGTATTTTTTTTATCATATTCAATTTTGTTGAATAATTACAAGATAAAGATATGATTTTATTAATCTACTTTTAAATAATTAGCCGTTTTATTTTCTGTTATTTAAAATTGAAATTATCTTTCTGCTGAATTCTTTGTTTCATGAATTCTGGCAAGTTATTCTTAATTTACTATTTTTGTTAAATATTAAAATACATTGAATTTTTGAAAAAATAAAATAATATGCTCAAACCATGCACAATTACTACTGAATATAACATGGCTATCCAGATAAATCGGGATGAAAATTAAAAACCAAATGCTTTAGCATTCATGAGTTCCTTAGAGGAATAAAAAAAACGAATAAATTATATCCAAATGAAATAGTCATGCAAATCCCCTGCGCAAACACTTCTGAATATAACATGGCTATCCCGATAAATCGGGATGACAGTTAAAAAATCAAATGCTTTAGCATTCTTGAGTTCCTTAAAGGAAAAATTAAAAACGAACAAATTATATACATATGAAATAGCCATGCACGAACCGTTCACAAAAGCTAATGAAGATAACCTGGCGTATTCCATATGACAACTGAAAAAACAAATTATCTACATATGAAATAGCCATGCACGAACCGTTCACAAACGCTAATGAATATAACCTGGCTATCCCGATAAATCGGGATGGCCTTTAAAAAACAAATTATATACATATGAAATAGCCATGCACGAACCGTTCACAAACGCTAATGAATATAACCTGGCTATCCCATATGGCCTTTAAAAAACAAATTATATACATGTGAAATAGCCATGCACGAACAGTGCACAAACACTAATGAATATAACATGGCTATCCCGATAAATCGGGATGGCCTTTAAAAAACAAATTATATACATATGAAAACTAAAACAGCAATTCA